>JBCCWV010000037.1:0-30606 GCA_039192745.1 Verrucomicrobiota bacterium
GGAAGAAGGAGATAGATTACGTAGGCCTCGATGCAGGAACCGTGAAAACTGAGCCGCACATTCGAGTAAGCGGAATTATGCGTTTTGAAACGCAATGATTTGTACATCAACCACGGAAAAAGAACGGTATAGATGCCCAGCAAAACCAAGCCGACCACCGGAAGAAAGTTCATGCTGGTCTGTAAGAGGATGACCGCCAATCCCATCACGATATAACTGACAAAGAGCGTCCCCGGACTTGCGAGATAGTCGAACGTCCGGTCATCGATCGACGTGCTTCCATAAAGGTAGCGGCGCGTCCGGACTTTTGCCCAAGCGATGTAAAGACCGAAGGTGATCACCGTGAGGACGATGTTCACGATCCATATCTTGAAATACTCGCCTCCGCGGCCATCGAACTCAAAGGAGTTTTCCCTGAGACTTCCGTCCATCGAGGGTGCTGGCGTCGCTATCCGTAAATCCATCTTTTTCCCCGCATGCCGGGCGCTGGCAGACTGATAACGATTGCAGAAAAAGTAAAGAAAAATGGAGGGATCAATGGAGGCGGACGACAGCTACTTACAAGATTCGGTCCGTCGCATCGATTCCAGGAATTCTGTCGAAGTGGGCATCATAAGTCAGGACGACCGCCCCCGCGTGAATGGCGCACGCCGCGATGTGCACATCCTGGATCGGAAGCACCATGCCACTTCGATCAAGTTGCCACGCCAGTTTCAACGTCTCATCCCAGCGTTTGAGATCGGATTCGATGTAAAGCATGACCGACCAGGCAAGCTGATAACGTTCGAGGATGCGCGGGATCTTCAAGCCTCGGCCGACTTCCGCTTTGATCATTCCGCACACCGCAATGTCACGAGTCTCCGCGATAAACGCCAACGCCCGCAAGGGATCATGGCCCGCGCGCATCTGACGAATATACCAACTGCTGTCGACGAGAATCGGTCGTCCCATCGTCTGCTACTTCTTCGCTCCGTAGGCCGAGGGTTCCTCCGCGGCGCGGAGTTTTTCCGGATCGGAAGCCGGGTCAAAGAGGCTGCCACGTTCCTCCGCCGTCGCGCCGTCGCCCTCACGCAAGACCTCGATCAGGCGCGCGCGGCGATCGACTTCCCGCAAGGCGGTGTGAATGGCCTCCGTCTTCGTGCTTGCCCCTGTTATCTTGACGACACGTTCGAGTAACGCGTTATCCAGATTGACCGTTAATTTCATACATATGCAATACTCTTTTTGCACATCTATCTCAAGTATTTTTCCACGCTTTTCCTCCGTAGAGGCCTTTTTCCCGTTTGATTTTTCAAATTTTACCCCGAGAATAAGCGCCCTTTTCCCCGAAAATCCGGGGATTTTCGGAAAAACCAACCGCAGGAGGGTCTCAAAAGCCCGCTCGCACTGCTCCCAATTATGGCCAAACAACGAAGCAAACGCTATCGGCAAGCTGCCGAACTGGTGGATCCCACCAAAAAATATAACCTCGACGACGCTGTCTCCGTCCTGAAGAAGTTCCCCGGGGCGAAATTCGACCAGACCGTCACGATCTCCGCCAAGCTCGGCGTCGATCCCCGCAAATCCGACCAGATGGTCCGCGGCACCTGCCCACTTCCTCACGGATCCGGTCGGACCGTCCGTGTTCTCGTCTTTGCCCAAGGCGACGCCGCCAAAGCAGCCGAAGAAGCCGGCGCAGACATCGTCGGCTTTGAAGACGTCATTGAGAAAGTGAAAGACGGGTTCCAGGATTTCGACGTCGCCGTCGCTACGCCTGCCGCCATGGCGGAAGTCCGGAAACTCGGACGTTTCCTCGGACCACGGGGCCTCATGCCGAACCCAAAGACCGGAACCGTCACCGACGACACCGCCGGCGCCGTGAACGCCGTGAAGGCCGGACGGATCGACTTCAAGCTCGACAAAAACGGAAACGTTTCCGCGCCTGTCGGCAAAGCCTCTTTCGACCCCCAGAAACTCGTGGAGAACAGCAAGGCCGTTCTCGATGCCTTCGTCCGCGCGAAGCCTGCTTCCGCAAAAGGACGCTACCTCGTCTCGGCGACTCTCGCCGGATGCCAGTCACCAGGAATAAAACTTGATGCCCGACCGTTCGACAAGACCGGAGCCTAACAGAGCAAAAACAAACCACTGAACACTTTCAGACCATGAAGGAACTCAAGGACATCGTCATCAAGGATCTGCTCGAGCGCATCAACGCCTCGCCTTACCTTATCGTCGTCGAATACGCGGGCATGACCGTGCCGGAATTCGAAGACCTTCGCGGGAAACTCCGTGAACAGAACGCCCGGCTCGAAGTCACCAAGAACAGCTTCGTCAAGCGCGCCGCCGCTGAAGCCGAGCTTCCGGAGGAAATCAATGCCACGCTCCTCGGCCAAAACGCCGTCGTCACCGGTGAGCAAGACATCTGCGGAGCAGCAAAGGTCATCCAGGAATTCCACAAGAAAACCGAGAAAGCCGCCGTACGTTCCGGCGTTCTCGACGGAAAAGTGCTGAGCGTCGAGGAAGTCAACGCCCTCGCCTCGCTTCCGCCGCTTCCGGTCCTCCAGGCCCAACTTCTCGGCGTCCTCCAGGCACCTGCTTCGAAGCTTGTGCGCCTCCTCAACGAACCCGCCAGCGCCCTCGCCCGCGTCCTCAATGCGAAGAAGGAGGCTGACGCCTAGTTGATTGGTAAAAGAAACTTTGAAGTTCAGGATCTTCGTAAACCCTAACAAAATCCTAAATGTTAATTGATAAATCCTAAATAAACCTAACCCGGTTCCTTGCCGGTCCTGCGGCTGCAGGGCTTAATTCAGCTGAAGCTTTGGCTGGCGGCGACACCGACCCTGAAAAATGGCAGACCTAGATAAACTGACAGAAGAACTGAGCGGTCTTACCGTTCTCGAAGTGGCCGATTTGGTCAAAGCACTCGAAGACAAGTGGGGCGTGAGCGCAGCTGCTCCCGTTGCCGCCGTTGCCGCTGCACCTGCGGGTGGAGATGGTGGTGGTGAAGCCGCCGAAGAGAAAACCGAGTTCGACGTGATCCTCGCCGAAGCTGGCGGGAACAAGATCGCCGTCATTAAGGAAGTCCGCGGATGCGTGGCTGGCCTCGGACTCGCCGACGCGAAAAAGCTCGTCGAAAGCGCTCCAGCACCCCTCAAGGAGGGCGTTTCCAAGGACGAAGCCGAGGAAATAAAGAAAAAGCTCGAAGAAGCGGGCGCGAAAGTCGAAATCAAGTAGTCGAATTTTCCCTACGGGGACCTTGGAATCCGGCGTCGGGCAGCCCCCGTCGCCGGATTCTTTTATTGACAGCGGGCCACATTCACTTGGGTTTTCCGGGGAAAAAATCGGACCGTCAACAAAAAATCGAAAGATTTTTTAGATATTTTCAGTTTTTGGTTTACAATCCGCACTCTTCGCCCCGAATCACGCCACACCGAGGAAGATTTACCGCTCTGATTGACTCCGTTTCCAGATCGCATTTTCAAATGCGTTTCTCTGCGCCAGCTATCGTCGTCTCTCGCCGAGATCTCTTTTCGTGTGCCGTTGTCTCTCGCCTTTCGGTTCGCCAGTCGAATCGCCCGCCCGTCACCGAAATTTCCGCCCTTCCGACTGCTGCCAACGTCGGCGTGACGCGGTAAACAAACTTTCATCCGCGTGGCGTTGGTGTCTTTGACACCGGTTCGCGCGACTCCCATTCAATCTGCCGCCGCTATCTCTACCCGATTCACGCTCTGTCTCTAACCGTCTGAACCAAGAAATCCAATCCTATGTCTGAACGTCTCTATTTCGGAAAAATTGATGAGGTCATTGAAACGCCCAACCTCATCGAAGTTCAAATCGACTCCTACAAGGATTTCCTCCAGCTCGACTCTGCCCCGTCGAAGCGCAAGATGACTGGCCTCCAGTCCGTCTTTAAGGAAATCTTCCCCATCGACAGCTACGACGAGAAAGTCACTCTCGACTACGTCAGCTACGAATGCGGCAAGCCGAAAATCACCGCCCTCGAATCCATCCGCGACGGCGAAACTTACAGCGCCCCGCTCTATGTTACCTTCCGCCTCAAGGACGAGGCCGGCACCAAGGAAGAACGCGTTTACATGGGCGAACTCCCACTCATGACGCAACGCGGAACGTTCGTCATCAACGGCGCCGAACGCGTCGTCGTCAGCCAGCTCCATCGCTCGCCCGGCATCTGCTTTGAGACGAATGTTCACCTGAACGGCAAGCTTCTCCACGGCTTCCGCATCATCCCCGACCGCGGTTCGTGGCTCGAAGTCCAGTTCGATAACAACGACCTCCTCTATGTTTACCTCGACCGCCGCCGCCGGAGAAGAAAGTTCCTCGCTACCACCCTCCTGCGCGCCATCGGCTTCGAGTCCGACGAGGACATCGTGAAGCAATTCTACAAGATCGAGAAGCTCAAACTCTCCTCGCGCATGAACGAGGAAGCCCTCGCCACGAAGGTTCCTTTCAAGGACATCCTCGACGGCGAGATCATCGTTTCAAAAGCCTACGAACCGCTCTCCATTGGCATCGTCCGCCAGCTCATCGAACTTGGCCACAAGACGGTCGAAGTCATCGACACGCGCGACAACGACCTCATCGTCAAGTCGCTCAAGAAAGACCCGGCGACCAACGAGGAAGAAGCCCTCAAGGACATCTACCGTCGCCTTCGCCCCGGTGATCCGCCGACCACGGCCAACGCGCGCGCACTTCTCAAGCGTCTCTTCTTCGATCCCAAGCGCTACGACCTCACACGCGTCGGCCGTTACAAGATCAACCAGAAGCTCGAACTCGACGGCGTCGTCTCACAGGACGAAACCGTCCTCGTCGCCGACGACTTCCTCGCCGCGATCACATACTTGCTCGAGCTCAAGCAAGGCAACGGTATTCTCGACGACATCGACCACTTGAGCAGTCGCCGTGTCCGCGCCGTCGGTGAACTCCTCTCTAACCAATGCCGCGTCGGCCTCGCCCGCACCGAGCGTCTGGTCAAGGAGCGCATGACTCTCTTCGATGTGAACGTCGAGGGCATGACGCCGCAAAAGCTCATCAACCCGAAGGCTCTGAGCGCCGTCGTTCGCGACTTCTTCGGTCGCTCGCAGCTCTCGCAGTTCATGGACCAGACGAACCCGCTGTCCGAGCTCACCCACAAGCGCCGCCTCTCCGCCCTCGGGCCTGGCGGTCTCAACCGCGACCGCGCCGGATTCGAAGTTCGCGACGTCCACCCGTCCCACTACGGCCGCATTTGTCCGATTGAGACACCGGAAGGACCGAACATCGGTCTCATCAACTCTATGAGCTGCTACGCGCGGATCAACGACTTCGGCTTCATTGAAAGCCCCTACCGCGTCATCAAGAACGGCAAGGTCACGAACGAAATTCACTACCTCACCGCCGATCAGGAAGAGAAGCACCTCATCGCGCAAGCAAACAACCCGATCGAAAAGGGCGGTAAGTTCGTCAACCCGCGCATCACCGTCCGTTCCCGCGGCGACTTCCTCGAAGTCGATCCTACCGAAAGCGCTTACATGGACGTCTCGCCAAAGCAGCTCGTCTCCGTCGCCGCTTCGCTCATTCCCTTCCTTGAGCACGATGACGCGAACCGCGCCCTCATGGGCTCGAACATGCAGCGCCAAGGCGTCCCGCTTCTTTGCGCGGAAGCACCGTTCGTCGGCACCGGCATGGAAGCCAAAGCCGCCCGTGACTCCCGCTCAGTGGTCGTCTCGGAAGGCGCCGGTAAAGTCGCCGCCGCGACCGCCGAGTACATCGTCATCACCAAAGACGGCAAGCTCCCCATCTCCGATAACCGCTTCCTCTCCGAGCCGGAGAAGATGAAGAGTTCCCCGGACAAGGGCACCTACGTTTATCCGCTGCGCAAATTCATGCGCTCCAATGCCGCAACCTGCATCAACCAACGTCCGCTCGTCCGTGCCGGCGATCGCATCAAGGAAGGTCAGGTCATCGCCGATGGCCCCAGCACCGACAACGGCGAACTCGCCATCGGACGCAACGTCCTCGTCGCGTTCATGCCGTGGAACGGCTACAACTTCGAGGACGCCATCACCATCTCCGAGCGCGTCGTGAAGGAAGACGTTTACACGTCCATCCACATCGAGGACTTCGAGGTCCAGGCCCGCGACACCAAGCTCGGACCCGAAGAAATCACGCGTGACATCCCGAACGTGGGTGAAGAAGCGCTCAAGAACCTCGGCCCAGACGGCGTCATCCGCGTCGGTGCAGAAGTAAAGCCCGGGGACATCCTCGTCGGCAAGATCACACCGAAGAGCGAAACCGAACTCGCCCCGGAAGAACGCCTCCTCCGCGCCATCTTCGGGGAAAAGGCCGCCGACGTGAAGGATACCTCTCTCCGCGTCCCCTCCGGTTGCACCGGCATCGTCATGGACGTCCGCGTTTCCTCCCGAAACGACGCCGACAAGGAAAAGCTGACCGACGCCGAGAAAGCGAAGCAGCTCAAAGCGATCGACACCGAATACAAGAAAAAGCGCGACGGCCTCACCGACCAGCTCACGGAAAAGCTCTCCGACATTCTGCTCGGTGAAAAGATCCCGCTCGACGTTGTCAACGGCCAGTCCGGTGAACTCATCGTCCCGGCCAACAAGAAGATCACAAAGACGCTTCTCAAGAAGCTCGCCGACAACCACGATCACATCGAGATCGATCCCAGCCCGATCCGCAACAAGATCATGGACATCATCGGAAGCTTTGAGCAGAAGTTCTCCGACATCGACATGGATCGTGAGCGTTCCTATGACCGCCTCGAGCAAGGCGACGAAGTC
Organism: Verrucomicrobiota bacterium; assembly: GCA_039192745.1. Taxonomy (GTDB): domain Bacteria; phylum Verrucomicrobiota; class Verrucomicrobiia; order Verrucomicrobiales; family DEV007; genus JBCCWV01. The sequence goes on from JBCCWV010000037.1 coordinate 6,777, forward strand.
GAGCCCGGTGTCGTCAAGAGCGTGAAAGTTTACGTCGCCGCGAAGCGCAAGCTTTCCGTCGGGGACAAGATGGCCGGTCGTCACGGGAACAAGGGCGTTGTCGCCACTATCGTTCCCGAGGAAGACATGCCCTTCCTCGAAAACGGCCAGCCCGTCGACATCTGCCTGAACCCGCTCGGGGTTCCCTCGCGTATGAACGTCGGCCAGGTCCTTGAAACGCACCTCGGCGTCGCCGCAAAGGCCCTCGGGTTCACCTTCGCGACCCCGGTTTTCGACGGGATTCCCGAAGACAAGGTCATGGACTATCTCGCCGAAGCGAAAGCCAAGGAAGACTACGAGTGGATCGGCCTGAACGGCAAATCCCAGCTCTTCGACGGCCGCACCGGCGAAGCCTTCCATCAGGAAGTCGTGGTCGGTTACATCTACATGTTGAAGCTTGGCCACCTCGTTGCCGACAAGATTCATGCCCGTGCCGTCGGTCCTTACTCGCTCGTCACCCAGCAGCCGCTCGGAGGCAAAGCGCAATACGGCGGACAGCGCTTCGGGGAGATGGAGGTCTGGGCCCTCGAGGCCTACGGTGCCGCCTACACCCTGCAGGAGCTTCTCACCGTCAAATCCGACGACGTCCAGGGACGAACCCGGATTTACGAATCCATTGTGAAGGGCGACAACAACCTCGAGGCGGGAACGCCCGAGTCGTTCAACGTCCTTATCAAGGAAATGCAATCGCTCGGACTCGACGTCACCGTCGGATCGCAGCGGAAGGAAGAACTTACGACTGAAAGCGAAAGCGCCGCCTGATTGAAGCCGGCATCAACTAACATTTACCTAATTTTCGCATGAGCATCGAAACGATTAACGAACTAAGCAACACCGCCGTCCGCACCACCGGTTTCGACCAAGTGGGCATCACGGTGGCCGCCCCGGAAACCATCCGTTCCTGGAGCCGCGGTGAGGTGAAGAATCCGGAAACTATTAACTACCGGACCTTCAAGCCTGAAAAAGGCGGCCTCTTCTGCGAGCGCATCTTCGGACCGACCAAGGACTGGGAGTGCGCCTGCGGCAAATACAAGCGCATCAAGCACAAGGGCGTCATCTGCGACCGCTGCGGCGTCGAGGTCACCCTCAGTCGCGTGCGCCGCGAGCGCATGGGCCACATCGAATTGGCCGTCCCCGTCAGCCACATCTGGTTCTACAAGTGCATGCCTTCGCGCATCGGCCTTGTCCTCGACCTCACCGCTCGCCAACTCGAGCGCGTGATTTACTACGAAGACTTCATCGTCATCGACCCCGGCAACACGCCTCTCGAAAAGGGCCAGCTTCTCACCGAAGCGGAAATGATGGAAGCCGAGGACGAATATGGCGAGGAAGCCTTCCGCGCCGGTATGGGAGCCGAGGCCTTGAAAGAGCTTCTCTCCATGGTCGATCTCGCCGAACTTGCCACCGAGTTGGAAGAAGCCATGACCAAGACCCGGTCGAAGCAAATCCGGAAGAAACTCACGAAGCGCCTCAAGCTCGCGCAAGGCTTCGCGCAGTCGCACAGCCGTCCCGAATGGATGGTCCTCGACGTTCTTCCAGTCATCCCGCCGGATCTCCGTCCGCTTGTTCCACTCGAAGGTGGCCGCTTCGCCACCTCTGACCTGAACGACCTCTACCGTCGCGTCATCAACCGGAACAACCGCCTCCGCAACCTTCTTCAATTGAAGACGCCGGACGTCATTATCCGGAACGAAAAGCGCATGCTGCAGGAAGCCGTCGATGCCCTCTTCGACAACGGCCGCCATGGCCGCGCGGTCACCGGCGCCGGTAACCGCGCGCTCAAGTCGCTCTCCGACATGCTCAAGGGCAAGGGCGGACGCTTCCGTCAAAACCTTCTCGGCAAGCGCGTCGATTACTCCGGCCGCTCCGTCATCGTCATCGGGCCCGACCTGAAACTCCACCAGTGCGGGATTCCCAAGAAGATGGCTCTCGTCCTCTTCGAACCGTTCATCATCCGCCGACTCAAAGAACTCGGCTACGTCCACACCGTCCGTTCCGCGAAGAAGATGATCGAACGCAAGACGCCGGAAGTCTGGGACATCCTCGAAGAAGTCACGAAAGGGCACCCGGTCATGTTGAACCGCGCCCCGACTCTTCACCGTCTTTCCATTCAGGCTTTCGAACCGGTCCTCATCGAGGGCTCGGCCATCCGCCTGCACCCGCTGACCTGTTCGGCCTACAACGCCGACTTCGACGGCGACCAAATGGCCGTCCACGTTCCGCTGTCAGTCGAGTCACAGATGGAAGCGCGCATGCTCATGCTGGCGCCAAACAACATCTTCTCGCCTTCCAGTGGTCGTCCCATCGCGACGCCGTCGCAGGACGTCACCCTCGGTTGTTACTTCCTCACCCTTTCCCGCGAGCACATCGTCGTGAAGGGCAAAAAGGACGAGCACGTTCCGCTCTTTGAAAACACCGAAGAAGTGGAGTTCGCCCTCGCCGACCGCGGCGTGAAGATCCACCAGAAGATCCGTCTCCGGAACCCCGACTTCGGGAAAGAAGGCACCGTCTTCGGCGATCACGAAAGTCGCATCATCGAGACCACACCCGGTCGTGTGCGCTTCAATGAGATTTGGCCCGACGGGCTTGGTTTCGTGAACAAGGTCGTGACGAAAAAGGAACTCGGAAACGTCATCTGGCGTTGCTACCAAGTCGCCGGTCAGGACGAAACCGTCGAGACCCTCGACGACTTGAAGAAGCTCGGCTTCCGCGAAGCAACGCGCTGCGCGGCTTCCATCGGGATCACCGACATGATCATTCCGAAGGAAAAGCAGTCGGAACTCAAGCACGCTTACAAGGAAATCGAGACCGTTCAAAAGCAATACAACCGCGGTATCATCACCGACGGCGAACGCTACAACAAGATCATCGACATCTGGACCCACGCCGGCGACCAAATCGCGTCCGCGCTCTACCAGACGTTGGAATACAACGACGGCAAGGAGCAGCCGAACCCTCTCTACATGATGGTCGACTCCGGGGCTCGTGGTAACAAGCAGCAGATCAAGCAGCTCTCCGGGATGCGCGGCCTCATGGCCAAGCCGTCCGGAGAAATCATCGAACGTCCGATCACTTCGAACTTCCGCGAAGGCCTCTCGGTCCTCGAGTATTTCGTCTCCACGCACGGAGCGCGGAAGGGCCTCGCCGACACCGCTTTGAAGACCGCCGACTCCGGTTACCTCACGCGGAAACTCGTCGATGTTTCCCAAGACGTCATCGTCACCGAAGAAGATTGCGGCACCACGCAAGGCATCACGGTGAAGTCCATCTACGAAGGGGACGAGGAAGTCGTCGACCTCGCACAGCGCGTTTACGGACGCACCAGTTGCGAGAAAGTCACCGATCCGGTTTCGGGTGAAACGGTCGTCGAGATTGATCAACAGATCGACGAAACGACTGGTGAACGCCTCGTGAATATCGGCGTCGAGCAACTTCGCATCCGCTCCGTTCTCACCTGTGAAAGCGACCACGGTTGCTGCGTAAAATGCTACGGCTTGAACCTTGCGACCTGCGAAACCGTCAAGGTTGGCGCAGCCGTCGGCATCATCGCCGCACAGTCGATCGGCGAGCCGGGCACACAGCTTACGATGCGGACGTTCCACGTCGGCGGTATCGCCCAGAGCGCCCTCAAGCAGCCGGTCATCAAGGTCAACCACAAGGGCCACGTCCGTTACAACGACCTCCGCACCGTGAAGGCCGAGGACGGCAACTACGTCGTCCTCAACAAGAACGGCACGCTCTCGCTCGTCGATGATAATGGCCGCGAACTCGAAAACCACCCGCTCGTCATCGGCACCGTCATCTCCGTTGCCGACGGTGGTGACGTGACCAAGGGCCAGCAAATCGCACAGTGGGACCCGCACAACGTCCCGATCATCACTTCCAAACCCGGCAAGGTCGAGTTCAAGGATATGATCCCCGGCATCACCATCGCCAAGGAAGTCGATGAAGCCACCGGCGTCGAAGGCCAGGTCGTCACCGAGCACAAGGAAGACCTCCACCCGCAGATCACCGTCGTCGATTTGAAGACGAAGGAGATGCTCGCCAGCTATTCCATCCCCACCGGCGCCCACCTCGCCGTGAAGGACAAGGAAAAGGTCAAGGCCGGCCAACTCCTCGCGAAGACGCCGCGTAAAGTCGCCAAAACACGCGACATCACCGGTGGTCTTCCACGCGTCGCCGAGCTTTTCGAAGCGCGGAAGCCAAAGGACAACGCCGAGATCGCGAAGATCGACGGTGTCGTCGGCTTCGACGGCATGTCACGCGGCAAGCGCAAGCTCATCGTCACCGACCCAGAGTCCAATGACACCGCCGAGCACCTCATCCCGCGGAACAAGCACATCACCGTTTACGAAGGAGACTCCGTCCGGAAGGGCGACCTCCTCACCGACGGACCGGTTGTCCCGCACGAGATCCTCGAGATCTGCGGACCGCACGAACTCCAGGAACACCTCGTCAACGAAGTCCAGGAAGTCTACCGACTCCAGGGTGTCGAGATCAACGACAAGCACATCGAGATCATCGTCCGCCAGATGCTTCGCAAGGTGAAGATCACCGACCCGGGCGACACCGAATTCCTCTGGGGCGACCAGGTCGAGCGCACCGACTTCGAGCGCACGAACCGCCACATCGTCGAGCAAGGGGGCAAGCCTGCGGAAGCAGAGCCCGTCCTCCTCGGAATCACGAAGGCGAGCCTCGAAACCGACAGCTTCATCTCCGCCGCCAGCTTCCAGGACACGACCCGTGTCCTCACCGACGCCGCCACCCTCGGCAAGGTCGATAAGCTCCGCGGCTTCAAGGAAAACGTCATCATGGGCCACCTCATCCCCGCCGGCACCGGCTTCGGCATCGCGCGAAACGTCCAAATCCGCGAAACCGAAGAAGCCGTCCCCGACGAGGAGGCAGAAGTCGCCACCGCACCTGCGGAAGAACCCGTGCTCGAAGAAGCATAAGCTTCGCTTCGGCAGTTCGACCACACGAACAACCAATTCGCAAAAAACCCGGACCGGTCCGCCGCGTCCGGGTTTTTTTGTGCCGTGGTTGCAGCTTCCAGCTGCACTGAACAGAACCACCCGGAAAATCCAGTGGGAAGCATAGCGCCAGGCTACGTCAGCCTATTCAGACTTGACCGATATCTGCAATCTTCAGTAAAATTTCAACTGAGCACGAATCCTCGCTTAGGCTCGGATCGACTGATATGAACTGTTCGCTAGAAAAATGAAAACATCCTACTGGACATACTTCACGAGTGGCTACGGAATACTCTGGCTGATTCTTCTTGTCGTTTCCCTTATCTTCCAATCGCACATTGATCCAGGGTCAATAGGACTGATCGGTTTTCCGGTGATCGCAGCTATTTATGCTTGCGTTAGATGCTCGAAAGATGCTGAAAGTAGCAAGAAGATTGCAGTCTTGCCCCCCAAGATGGCTGAATTTCTTACTGCTCATCCTGAATTTTTGAATTCGCCACAAAGGTTGAGAGACTCTGCTTTCCACCGGTGGCTGAACAATCCCACTACTAACCATTAGCGAACAAGACCGTGCTGACAACCAGCTTGCGGCTCTTGCGAGCCTTCAAAGGGACAGACAACTTGCGCACGCATCCCCTCCTCGCTCAACCGCCGATGGTGCCTTCCACCACTTCGCTCCACGGGCCCGGCTGTCCGGTCGTATTGATCCAGCGCGCGTAGTAGGCCGTCTGCCCGGTATCGGCGGCGGTGAAGTGGGTGACGTGCGGGCTCTTTGTGTCGAGTCCGATGAAGTGGCACTCCTCGGGACCGGCGGGGTGGTTGCCGATGTTGCACCAGATCTCACACCCCGTCACCCCCTTCGGCTTCGCCTTGTGGGCGGCGTTCTTGTCGCGGAAATAAATCTTGTGCTGGAAGGCGATGCCCGTCTCGAGCGTGAGTTCCGGCTGTGTGTCGGGTGGCGGTACGGGTGTGCGCGTGGTCTTGTGCACAGGCAGGCCGGCGAGGTCCCGCGCCTCGTCGGTGACGTCGTCATTCGCCTGAATCAGTTGCGCGAGATTCCGGATCTCGCCTTCAAAAGCGGCGCGGCTTTCGTTCTTCGCCGTCGTCGCCGCCTTCGCCGCTTCCTGCGCGGGCGTCCACGCATCGTAGGCCGAGTTCCAGGGTGTCTGCAAATCTCCTAACGCATTCACCTGCTCGGCCGTCAGTCCGTATGTTTCCGGACCGTCCGCGAGCTGCGACACGAAGTTGGCCTGCCATGTTTCGAATTCACCATCTGATTGGGGGATGTAGTTAGACATAGTGAAGACATTCTGGAGAAGAGGCTCCGTTTTCACCTAGAACCTTCTGCTCATCGTGCATTCACGCCGGGATATGTCACCCATGGCCGCCCCTTCCGTCCCCACAGAAGACCCGTGGGACGCGCCCAACCACGCCGTGCATACCCCGATGCATCAAGTCCACGGTCCCTTTCCCGGGGGAATCTTCCGGACCTATTGATAACGAGTAATTTCCGACCATCCCGCCCGCCCCCGCCGAACCTCTGGCAGCCGCCCGCTAAGCTATCGGAGCTCCTCCGATAGCTTAGTGAGGAGCCGCGATAGCTTAATGAGAAGCTCCGATAGCGAACTGGAGAACCGCGATAGCTAAGCGGACAGCTGCCATAGCTTCGTGAGGAGTTCCGATCGCTAAGCGGGGAGCAGCAGGAGCTACGCAGACGACTTCCTGTCCCCTCCCCTCCACTTTAGGCTTGACCGATATTCGCGATTTTCGGTAAAATGTATTCCATTGAACCGAACCCGCCGGCCCCTTCAGGGCCAAAGAGGCGGGTCGGTTAATAGAATACTGTTATTCTAAAAAATATCTGCCTACAGTGGCGCGAAGGGAAATGAAGATTCCACACCGAATCATCTACGAAGGAGGCAAGGTTGGCCGAGGCGCAAGCCAGCCTTCCTACGGACTGCTGAATGTGATCGTTAAGCACAAGGACAAGCAGCGAAAATACATGATTGCGAATGAGATTGTGGCGTTAAAATTCGCGCAATATTTGCATCTTCCTGTGCCACCAGGCGGAGTCGTGATGAACAGAGCCGGTACACAGCCGCGATTTTTCTCGTTGGAGCTGTTTCCAGATGGCACTAAGCCCATTCCTCCGGTAAATCCTCAAGAGCTGGTCACGAAATTTTCAGATCTCTGCTGGGGAATTACTTTGTTCGATGCATTCCTAATCAACAAGGATCGAAAGCCTGGAAATCTCGCATACGACGAGAAGTTGGATGCCCTTCACATTTTCGATCACGGAAACTGCCTTTTCGGCATGCCAGGCCGAAAGAAGATGAATAAGCACCGTGAGATCATCGGGACTGGTGACCACTGCCTAGAGAAGAGCCTTAAGAAGGCGGCAAGTTACAAAAAGTGGGTTTCCGCCATCGCGGATATTCCTGACCAGTTCATTGAAAACGCCGCTTTTCAGGGTCAAGATGTTGGGTACACGAAGGGTGACTGCGAGTTTGTTCGTGATCGATTGATCGAACGCAAGACCAAGATTCACAATTTCGTCCTTGCGCAGATCGACAAGTTCGCAGCTTTACCTGAAGGCGAGCGCAAGAAAATCCGAGAAGCCAACTTCTAGGAACTTACAGGAGCCGCAATCTGATACAACGAAAGCATCACTGCCCAGCGAACGAAGCCCCCAAAGGGACAGACAACTTGCGCAGACAGGGATAGTAGACGTAGAAACACAAGACTCTGATGTCTTCGCAAAGAATGGTCTTCGCCAAGCTCAACTACTCGAATCGATTCGAAGAAATTCACAAAAGCCTCGCTATTCTGCTTGAGGAGCATTTTGATCGCGTTGAGTCCGGGCTTCAGGGTGACTCTTGGATTTGGGTCTGGGCTGCAAACAGGAAAGTTGCCGTCGATACCTTCAGCGCGATGACTTATGAGGTGGAGTCAGACAAGCCGGGTCGGCATGTTGAGGAAGTCATCGAGGTTTTGAACAAGAAGTTTTCCGTGGAGGTGTATGCTGAACCAGAACTTGAAGCTCATGAGTGACCACGACTCAGCACTGTCTTGCCCTTTTGAAGCTGGGCGATTCCTTCGGCGAGGCGTTTTGCGTTGGCTGGCGAACGCAAAAGATACGCGGTCTTTTCAAGCGATTGGTAATCCTCGAGTGACATCATCACGACCGCCTGATCCGGCGTTCGCGTGATCAAAACCGGGCTGTGATCTTCGCAAACCTTGTCCATCGTCGCCGCCAAGGTTTATCGCGCGGCGTTGTAGGTGACCGTTTTCATCTATACGGGATAATGGACATATTTTTGGGTATCAATCACCTCTAGCTCTGGAGTTTCAGAGCCATGGGGAGCTGTCGAGTAGTCAGCGAATGGTGTGCTGGATGATTGAAGATGGTAAAGTTGAGTTTTCCGTTGCGACGAACGCCGAAGACACCTTTTCCACGAGAGGTTTCGAAGAATCGGCGGGTTGTATTTCGATGAAGCAAAGTGGATCGCCAGCATTCACTTTTGTGCCGATGGGGACGATACCTGTGATGCCAACGTCGTGCGTGATTTCATCGGAAGGATTCGTGCGCCCACCTCCAAGTTCGACCACTGCCAGTCCCAGTGCGCGGGTTTCGATGGACTCGATGTAGCCGCTGGCTGGCGCTTTCACTTCGATTTTAACTGGCGCTTTTGGCAGGTAGGATTCGAAGTTTTCGACAATGTCACCAGGGCCACCCAGAGCGTCGGACATGCGATTGAAGCGGTCGGCGGCGTGGCCGGAGGCGATGGCTTCCTGGATTTTGGCGCGAGCTTGTTCTTCGGATTCTGCGAGGCCGCCGAGTTGGAGGAGTTCGGCGCTGAGGGCGATAGTGACTTCGGTTAGACGTGGGTTGGCGCCTTCGCCGCGGAGGAAGCGGAGGGACTCGGCGACCTCAACGGCGTTGCCGGCGGAAGAGGCGAGGGGTTGGTTCATGTCGGTGATGAGCGCGGAGGTTTTGACGCCGGCACCGTTGGCGACGTCGACGATGCTTTGCGCGAGTTCGCGGGCGTCGTCGGAATCGGCCATGAATGCGCCATTGCCGGTTTTCACATCCATGACGAGGGCGTCGAGTCCGGCGGCGAGTTTTTTGGACAAGATGGAGGCAGTGATGAGGTCGATGGATTCGACGGTGGCGGTGACGTCGCGCACGGCGTAGAAGCGCCGGTCGGCGGGAGCAATTTCGCTGGTCTGGCCGATGATGGCGACGCCGACGTCTTGGACGACTTTGCGAAAGGTCGCTTCGTCGGGGGTGGTGTTGTAGCCGGGGATGGATTCGAGTTTGTCGAGGGTGCCGCCGGTGTGGCCGAGACCGCGACCGGAGATCATCGGGACATAGCCACCGCAGGCGGCGATGATGGGTCCCAACATGAGCGACACGCAGTCTCCGACGCCTCCGGTGGAATGCTTGTCGATGACGGGGCCGTCGAGAGCGAGGTCGTTCCAAGCGAGAACTTTGCCGGAGTCGCGCATGGCGAGTGTGAGGGCGACGCGTTCGTCGACGGACATTCCCTTGAAAAGGACGGCCATGCCGAAGGCGGCGATCTGGCCTTCGGAGATCGATCCGTCACCGATGCCGCTGGCGAAGAAATTGACTTCTTCCTGCGTCAGCGTTTCGCCGTCGCGTTTCTTGCGGATGATTTCCTGGGGGAGCATTAGGAAAGAATAGATGAGTTCGGCGAGGCGCTCCACGAGATGTTTCGGGGAGCGCGACCTTCGAGGTCGCACCGCCCAGTATCTTGCTGGGCGAATTTGAAGAAGAAGGCGGCGTTGCCGCGAGGGATTTCAGAGGTGTCGGGCATGATGCTCGCCACAGCGGCCTTGAAGGCCGCGCTCCCCGTGGGCAGACTTTGGGGTCTGATCCGTTTAATCCGATTGTTCCGTGGACGGGGGCGACGACTTTGTCCGCTGCCACGAGTCGCTGATGAAGAGGAGGGGCTCCTTTGGATGCGAGTGCTCTTGTTTCCAACCCGCAGCTTTTAGGGCCGTCTTCCAATCGGGAAGTTTTGACACGCGAAGGCCGCTCATAATACGGAAGACGAAGTAGAGAGTGGTGACGACGGAGCGAGCGAAAAGCCGTTTCATTCCCCGTTTCGTCGGAACGTGGAAATCACTGATGAGCCAAGTTGCTTCCGATGCGGTGAGGGTTGTCACCGCGGGAACGAGCTTTTTGAGTTCTTCGTCGCGGAAACAGTCTAAAAAGAAGTGGGTCGTGACAGCGTCGAATGGACCCGTTTCGCAGATCCTTGAGAGGTCGCCGGGAAGCGTCTGATGGTGAAATTCGACTCGTGAGGCTGCGGTCCCGATGCGCTTTCGGGCGGTATTGAGCATTTCGTGGCTGCCATCGACGACCGTGAATCGGGCTTCCGGGGCGATTTCGAGGGCTTTTTCGAGGAATCGCCCGTCGCCTTCTCCCAGGATCAGGACATTTCGCGCTTCCGACAAATCCTCGATCCATGCCGTTCTCGCCTGTTGCAGGCGAGCTCCGAAGACCATGATTTCTAGAGGTTTATAGACCTTTGGCAATAAATCCCAACGGTTCATAGATGGTTAAAAATTAGGGCAAAACATAATTTCCAGAAAATTTCTAGTTGCGATAATCTAAAGATATTATAAATTTGAGAAGATTTTCAGTATTGCGGCGCAGTTCTTGAATTTCCCCTCAACAACGGCCTCGGACGCTAGAGGCCAGCACACGGAAAACAATCCCACCTAAGGGAGGCACGACAACCAGTGCGGGCGGTCTTCGGTTTACCGGGGGCCGTCCGCCTTTTCGTTTTCAGATTTGCCGAAGTTGTCGAAAGTGCGCGCGTGAAACGTTCGCCAATCGATTGGATGCGCCGACTGGGGCTCGTGGAAGGAGTGTCGACCTTGATCCTTTTCTTCATCGCAATGCCTCTGAAGTATTTCGCGGGAATGCCGGCGGCGGTCACGTGGGTGGGGTCGATTCATGGAGCCCTGTTCGTGGCGCTTGGTTTGGCCGTGAGCTATTGCTGGTGGAAGGCGAGGTGGCCCTTCAAGCGCCCTTTCCAAATCATGGTCGCCGCGGTTTTTCCGTTTGGGCCGTTTTTGATGGACCGAAAGATCAAGGAATGGGACCGGGAATACTGCGCAGCACCGGACGGAGCGCCGGCGAAGGGGTCACCACGAAGCACATGAAGAACATGAAGTGTTTGTTTTCTCGCTTCGCGTGAAGTGGAATCTCTTCAGTTTCTTCATGGTTCAAGGACGGTCGCAATCCGCTGATCTGGAAGGGTTGCTTTAGCCGCAGATGACTCTCCGCCCCGATGCCGACAGTTTTCCAGACGACGGCAGTTTCTAGATTCCTCCCGGGATCGTCGGGAGAGCTACCCCACAAGGATTCGAACCTTGAATGACTGAACCAAAATCAGTAGTGTTACCGTTACACCATGGGGTATCGCGGGAGGAGAAAAATACGCGACTCAAGGGCGGAATCAACCGGAGAAGTCCGTCCTTTCCCGCCACTGCAGAGGGCTGGATCCGACCCGTTTTCCGAAGCGGCGGTAGAAGGTGGACAGGTCGTTGTAGCCGCATTCGAAGGCGACGGTGGAAATGGGGAGATCGGTGATTTTCAGGAGTTCGCACGCATGACGGATACGAAGATCGTGGACGAATTCGAGCCAGGATTTGCCGGAGATCTCGCGGAAGAGCCTCGTGAAATACCGCCTCGACATCCCTGTATCGGCGGCCGCCTCCGAAATGCCCTTGGCCTCGACGAAATGCTGTTCAAGCCACGCGATGTGGGATTGCATGATCTCGTGACTGTCTGATTTGCCGCGGACTTGGGAAGGTTGGCGAACGGCGTTGAGGAGCGTTGCGACCATGCCCAGAGCGACGGATGTCATGGCGATGGAGGTCGTCGTGGTTTTCGAACTTTGGAGAAAGCGAAGCCGACGAAATCCGTTCTCCACTTCCCGGATATCTTGATTGCCGAGCGAACGATGACCGCTACGAATGGAGGAAAGAATTTTGCGGTCAAATTGGAACACCACGGGCGCGATGCAGAGGATGTAGAGGGACACCCCGCTTCCGGGTTCGTCTTCGATACGATTTGCCGTTTTTGGGGACACGAAGACGATGTCGCCTTCGCTGCAATGGTAAGACCTGTTCCCGACGTGAACGGTGGACTCGCCACTGCGAAAGTAGAGCACTTTGAGGAATGCATGCGTGCGCCACTCCATGAAGAAGTCATTGGCGTGATGACTTTCCCGCACGAGGACGCCCCAAGGAGGAAGCTTTTCAGGAAGAGCCGATGAAGTGAGTTGGACGGATGGTTTGGTCATCATGGAAAGTGCCCAAATTGCAAATGAGTAAAAACCTCAATGCAAAGACAAAAAAGGCTCGGTGTGGAAGAAGTGCAAATTGCCATGAGCATCGCCAATCGACACAAGCAGCGCATTTTGGGAAGAAAGATCGAGGGAATCGCGGCCTGCCTTCTCCCTTATGAGGAGACTGGAGCCATCGCCGAAGGCGCGTTCTGCGAATCGATTTCGCGGACGCATGAAGCAGGTCTGAAATGCGCGGTCAACATGGACACCGGTTATGCCAACTACCTGACGCCGGGAGAGCGGACAAAGGTATTGGAACTAACGCGGTCAACTCTGGGCCACGATGTGCCGTTTGTTGCGGGCGCCTACATCGAGGGACTGGAAGGGGAGATGACTGAACTGTATCGAGCGCAGATGGACGAGATCGTGTCCTTCGGGGGGACGCCCATCATTTTTCAAAGTCAGCGATTTCATGACTTTGGTGCCCAGGGAATCGCGAAGCTGTATGCGAAATTGTGCGCGCCGTATGAAAGCGTCTTGGGATTTGAACTGGGGAAGGTTTTTGCACCGAACGGGATGATTTATGATGAAGAAACCATTCGCGGATTAATGACAATTCCGTCCCTGAAAGGGATCAAGCATTCGTCGCTGGATCGGGGTGAGGAGCTGAGGAGACTGGCGCTTCGTGATGAATTGAGGCCGGACTTCAAGATCTATACCGGCAATGATCTCGGGATTGATATGATCGAATACGGGTCTGACTATTTGTTGGGCTTGGCGGCCTTTTGCCCGGAGAAATTTGCGGAGCGGGACAGTTATTGGGTCAATGGCGATGACCGGTATTTCACGTTGGCGGACGCGCTGCAGTATCTTGGAAATGTCTCGTTTCGGGCGCCTGTGCCGGCTTACAAACATAGCTGTGCGGTTTTTCAGCATCTGTTAGGGCGGATCCCGACGGACAAGGCGCACCCGCGTTGCTCAAGGAGACCGGATTGGGAAGCGGATATGTTGGCCGATTGCGCGAGGAGGCTGGGGTATGAACTGTAACACAGGCTGGAAGCCTGTGGGAGTTAGGTGTAGAACGGATCGAGCAACAATGAATCTACTGTCGAAACGAACTCTTGCTTTGAATGCGCTGCGTCTCTCCTAACCAAGTGCTGACTTAGTGCGATCTGCATTCGATTACAGGCTGGAAGCCTGTTTTACTATGAGCGCCAATTATTCCAACCTCGCGATTCACACGATGACGACCAAGTCTTGGTCTATCTTGGAATGTATCGATGGCTATGCGAAGCGGGGAATCGGTGGGATTTCTATTTGGCGTGAAATAGTGGAAGAAGAAAACTTGCTCTCGGTGCGGAGGAAGTTGGAAGACTCAGAGTTGAAGGGAATCTCTTATGTGCGCGGTGGGTTCTTTACCGGCGAAACCGCAGAGGAACGCTCGGTAAAGATTGAGGAGAATAAAAAGGTTATCGAAGAGTGCGATGCGCTGGGGCTTCCGATGATCGTTCTCGTCTGCGGCGCAACGCCCGGGCAACTGCCGAAAGCGAATTACGAACAGATCCGGGATGGAATTGGAGAGATAGCCCCGCTGGCCGCCGAAGCGGGCATCAAACTCGCGATTGAGCCGCTTCATCCTGTTTACTGCGGGGACCGTTCGGGAATATACTCACTGGGTGTAGCGAATGACCTTTGTGCCGAGTTAAGTCAGCCGAACGTGGGTGTCGCGCTTGATGTTTACCATGTGTGGTGGGATATGGAGCTTGAGAAGGAGATTCAACGGTGTGCTGAGAACGGCTGGCTCTATGCTTACCATATCTGCGACTTCAAGCCGGACCAAAACGACATACTGACTGATCGTGGAATCATGGGGGAAGGCTGCATTCCGTTACGGGAGATAGACCTTTGGGTGCAGAGTGCGGGATTTGATGGGCCCGCGGAGGTGGAGGTGTTCTCCAAAAAGTGGTGGGCTGACGACCAAGAACACTATCTGGACCGTATTTTGGAAAGCTACGAGAAATACTACCAAAACGATAATTGACTATGAGCGAGCAACGAATCGGAATCATCATGAACGGCGTCACGGGCCGGATGGGAATGAATCAGCATCTTATTCGAAGCGTCCTCGCTATTAGAGAGCAGGGTGGAGTTCAGGTGGGTAATGATACTTTGATGCCGGATCCGATCCTAACTGGTCGCAACGGTGATAAGTTGGCAGCCTTGGCGAACGAGCATGGCGTGGAACGATGGTCGACGGACCTCGAAGCAGTTTTGGCGGATTCGGAATACCCGGTTTTCTTTGATGCGTCGCTGACCAACTTGCGGGTGGGATTTCTCAAGAAGGCGATTGCCGCGGGTAAGCATGTTTATTGCGAGAAACCGATCGCGGATGACCTGCAGGAGTCGCTGCGAGTGGCGCGACTTGCGGAAGAGGCGGGTGTAAAAAACGGATCGGTGCAGGACAAACTTTGGCTTCCGGGAATTCAGAAGTTCAAGCGGCTGAAAGCGGACGGATTCTTCGGCGAGATCCTTTCCGTGCGTGGCGAATTCGGCTATTGGGTTTTTACCGGGCATGAAGCGGATCGTCCCGCGCAGAGACCGAGTTGGAACTACCGGAAGGAAGATGGCGGCGGGATCGTCATCGACATGCATTGCCACTGGCGGTATGTCATCGACAACTTGTTTGGCAACGTCACCCGTGTGTTTACCCACGCGGCAACACACCTACCCGACCGGGTGGACGAAAATGGCGATGCCTACAAGTGCACCGCAGATGATTCAGCCTACGCTCTTTTTCAGACTGACACGGGTGTCGTCTGCCAATTCAACTCATCATGGGATGTCCGCGTGCGGCGCGACGATCTCTTCACGATGCAGGTCGATGGAACGAAGGGATCCGCTATCGTTGGATTGAGAAAATGCTGGGTGCAGTCGGCGGCGAACACGCCAAAACCCGTTTGGAACCCTGACATCGATCAGCCGATCAATTTCTACGAGAGCTGGGAGGAAGTGGAGTCCGGCGCCGAATTCGACAATGCCTTCAAGACGCAATGGGAACTTTATCTCCGTCACGTTGCGCTCGGCGAACCCTTCCCGTGGACACTGCGGGAGGGCGCGAAAGGGGTGCAATTGGCGGAATTGAGCCTTCAATCGCATGAGCAGGGCGGTTGGGTGGAGATCGGTGAGCTTGATTGAAGTTTTCGGGTCATTGCATTATCGTCAGTGATGATGGAGGTCTTCGACAAGCCGGCGACTCGCAGCGCGGCCCGACCCTTGACGCGGGAGGAGTATCAGGCTCTCGGGACAGCCGGAATTTTGGGAAGCGACGTGGAGCTGTTATGGGGGGTCATCGTCAAAAAAATGAGCAAGTCACCTCTTCATGTCACGGTCGTTCGTCAGCTTTTTTCCAAACTT
This sequence comes from Verrucomicrobiota bacterium, assembly GCA_039192745.1. GTDB lineage: Bacteria > Verrucomicrobiota > Verrucomicrobiia > Verrucomicrobiales > DEV007 > JBCCWV01. The sequence goes on from JBCCWV010000037.1 coordinate 22,525, forward strand.
TCCGCGAAGCTGCTTCCCGATTTCTTCCTCTTGAAAGAAGACCCCATCGGCATCGAGAACTCCGAACCTGAACCGGACATTGCGATTGTCCGCGGCGACGTCGATGATTATACGGCAGCGCACCCTGAAACCGCCGAATTGGTGATTGAGGTCGCTTTGACAAGTCTCGAAATGGATCGCGAAAAGGCGTCTCTTTACGCAACCGCCGAAGTGCCGGAATATTGGATCGTCAACGTGGAGGAAGAAATTGTCGAGATTCACACGGAACCTTCCGGCGAAGGTTATCGCACCGTGAATCGTGTGAAAGCCGGAGAGTCAATGAATGTCCGTTGCTGCGAAGGCTTAAATCTCGAAGTCGCGCAGATTTTTGCCTTCAAACAAGGCTGAACCTAGGCCGAAGATTGCGAATCTTCTTGAGTTGGATTCGGCGGCGGGATTCAGTCTCCTCCTGCCATGTTATTCAAACTCCCCCTTCTCGCCGCTCTAGTTTTCCTTGGTTCGTCGATCTCTGTTTTTGCGGAGAAACCGAATGTCCTTTTCATCATTTCCGATGACCTGTCGAAAATGGCGCTGGGCTGTTACGGGAACAAGCAGTGCAAGACGCCGAACATCGACAAGCTGGCTTCGCAGGGAATGCGTTTTGACCGCGCCTATTGCCAGTTTCCCGTCTGTGGGCCCTCTCGTGCAGCTATGATGGCTGGCCGCTATCCGCAAGCGGTAGGCGTCACCGGCAATGGATCTTCTGAAAAGTTTACCGAAGTTATGGGTGACCGTCCGTCGATGTCGCAGCACTTTAAGAACAACGGTTACTATTCCGGTCGAGTGAGCAAGATCTACCACATGCTCATTCCCGGCAACATCACGGAAGGAGTGCACGGACCCGATCACGAGGCCTCATGGACGGAGCGCTTCAGCATGCATGCGCCCGAATGGATGTCGAGCGGCGAGCATGAACACATCTCCGGGGAGAAACTGCGATTCGACAAGGATGTTCACTATCGTCTCGGATTCGGCGGCGCTTTTTATGTCGTCAAAACCGATACGGACGGGTCGGAGCAACCCGATGTCATGGCGACAGACAAGGCGATCGAGTTGTTGAATGCGAATAAGGACAAGCCCTTCTTCCTTGCGGTGGGTCTCGTTCGGCCACACGTGCCCCTGGTTGCTCCGAAGTCTTACTTTGACCTCTACCCCGTCGAAGAAATGGAGCTACCTGAGAAAGTCCCCAATGATCAGGCGGATATTCCGCGAGCGGGACTTACTGGCACGTCGAAAGCGCGTAAGATCGAAGACCCGATTAAACAAAAGAAGTGTCTCAGCGCCTACTATGCGTCGGTAACCTTCATGGACGATCAGGTGGGTCGGCTTGTCGATGAATTGGATAAGCTGAATTTGCGGGAGAACACCATTGTTGTCTTTAAGAGCGATCACGGATGGCATCTGGGTGAACACGACCTGTGGCAAAAAATGAGCCTGCATGAGGAGTCCGCAAGCATTCCTCTGATCGTGTCCGTGCCGGGTAAAAAACCTGGAGTTAGTGAATCATTGGTTGAGCAAATCGACCTCTATCCGACTCTCGCAGAGCTCGCGGGGCTCGAGCTACCAGATCATCTGCAGGGTAAGAGTCTCGTGCCCGTCCTCGACGACCCGATGGCGAAGGTTCGCGACGCTGCCTACACGCTTCGTTCGAAATCGCACTTACTCCGCACGAATGAATGGGCCTACATGGACTACAGCGCCGCGAAAGGTGGCGGCGAAGAGCTTTATGATATGGTGAATGATCCGAAGCAGTTTACTAATCTCGCGGATGATCCGGCCCATGCGGAGACGAAGAAGAAATTGAAGCGGCAGTTGGAGAAGAAGCTGGCGGAAATCGACGCTTAGCAATTACTCCACGTTCTGCACCTGTTCGCGGATCTTCTCGACTTCGGTTTTTCCATCAACGACTAGGTGCGCGATTTCGGCATCGTTGGCTTTGGAGCCGATGGTGTTGAACTCGCGGTTTAACTCCTGAGCGAGGAAGTCCATGGAGCGGCCGGTGGGTTCGGTGCTGGAGAGAAATTCCTCAAATTTTGCCAAATGGCTATCGAGTCGGGTGAGTTCTTCGGAGATGTCGCAGCGTTCGGCGAAGAGTCCGATTTCGCGGACGAGGCGGTCATCGCTGAGATCGACGGGCACGCCTGCCTCCTCAAGTCGGCGGGTCAAGTTATCGCGGTAGTGCGTCGTGATGCGAGGGGCGAGTTTGGCGATGCCGGCTGTGCATTCGCGCACGGTGGCCAGACGCGATTCGAAATCCGCTTTCAAACTGGTTCCTTCGTCGGTGCGGGACTGGATCAGATTGGCGAGCGCGTTCTCGAGGGCGGACTCGATTCCTTGCCAGGCGGCGTCGATGTCGATCTCGACGTCTCCGAGCGTGAAGATCCCGGGCGCACGCAGGAGGTCGGCGGAGGTGAATGAAACGGGTTCGCCGGTTTCATCGGCAATCTCATGAAGGGCAGCGAGATACGTGCGGGCGAGTTCGCGGTCGACGGTGAGTTTCTTGTGCAAGTCGCCGCCGGTCTCGACATTGATGCTGACATTGACGCGTCCGCGGGAGACAGCGGATTGAACTTTGGTCCGGACTTTGGATTCGAGTTCCGCCAGCGGGCGCGGCAGGGAAATGGCCACGTCGATTTGCTTCCGGTTTACGGACGAGACCTCGACGGAGATGGTGGTGCCTTCGATGGCGGCTTCGCCACGGCCGAATCCGGTCATGCTTTTCATTCCTTTCATCCAAACGGCGGCTGATTGGGATTGCAAGCCCTGTCATCCCTCGCTTTGCTTTTCTCATGAGTGAAACCATGAAAGCGATGGTGCTGCGTGAATTCGGCGGCCCTGATGTCTTCGAAGAAAAGGCGATTCCCAAACCAACAGCCAGCCCGGGGCAGGTGTTAGTCAAAGTGGCGGCTTCAAGTGTGAATCCGGTCGATTACAAGATTCGTTCGGGCGCATTGGAAGTGATCGCGCCGGAATCGCCGACGATTTTGGGGTGCGATGTCTCGGGGTTGGTGATGAGTGTCGGGGAAGGTGTGACGGAATTTTCCGAAGGGGACGAAGTGTACGGCTGCGCGGGCGGCGTGAAAGGGTGTCCGGGAGCTTTGGCAGAATTCATGGCCTGCGATGCCGATCTTATCGCGAAGCGGCCAAGTTCGCTGGCGCTCGATGATTGTGCGGCGCTTCCACTGGTGACCATCACGGCTTGGGACGGATTGATGGATCGAGCGAAGGTGTGCGCGGGGAGCAAAGTGCTCGTTCATGGCGCGACGGGCGGCGTCGGTCACATTGCGTTGCAACTGGCGAAGATGGTTGGCGCGGAGGCGTTTGTGACAGGGTCGTCGGAAGACAAGCTTGCCTTGGCCAAAAGTTTGGGCGCGGATGTGGGCATCAACTATCGGGATATGGAAGTCGCGGAGTACGTGGAACAGCTCACGGGCGGCGCGGGCTTTGATGTCGTTTACGATTCCGTCGGCGGAGACAATGTCGCGAAGTGTTTTGAAGCCGCGGCGGTGGAAGGGACGGTGATCTCCATTTCGACCCGATGCGAAGCCGATCTCTCGCCGTTGCACGCGAAAGGATTGTCGTTGTTTGTGACTTTCATGCTGATTCCGATGCTCTATAACCGGGGTCGCGAGCGGCATGGAGAGATTTTGAAGAAAACCGCAGAAGCCGTCGATGCCGGAAAACTGAAACCGCTGATTCATAGCGAGAAGTTCGGTTTTACCGAAGTTTCGAAGGCCCACGCCTTGCTTGAAAGTGGCGGTGCGCTCGGAAAAATCGTGCTTGTGAACGACTGGGCGGTATAACTTGATTCAACCTATGTCCGAACGGCTTTCCATTCGTGAACTAAAATCCGACGCGCCCGCGAACCCCGGGACTTACTTAGTCCATGCACAGGTGGCGCGGTCGCAGCAAAAGAAGGCGCGGACGGGGACGATGTATCTTGAGTGGCAGATCTCGGATGGCGAGACACAGCACGTGATTCGGGCGTTTGGGGATTCGCCTGCTTATCAACAGGCGAGCGGCGTCAAAACGGGTTCGATGGTGGAGATCGAAGGGCATTGGTATGAGAACGGGAGTTATGGCGTCGATGTGCGGGACTGGACTTTTCGTTTGTTGGAGAGCGAAGAGGCAGAAGCGGTGCTTGCCGGTCCGGCGGATTTGCGGGAGAAGCAGCTCGCGGATTACGCGGAGATCGAGGGGTTTGTTCTTGGAATGTCGGACCCTCGATTGCGAGCGTTGGGTGAATTATTTCTTTTACGATTTGGCGAACGTTTCCAACGTTCGGGTGCCGCACGGAATAATCATCATGCGCGCCGCGGTGGCTTGGTCGAGCACGTGGCGCAAATGATGCGGGCGGCGAGCGCGTTGGCTGGAGTGTATCCGCAATTGAACCGCGATCTCATGCTCGCCGGAGTCTTGTTTCACGATTGCGGGAAGCTTTGGGAAAACTGTTATGCAGAGCAAGGCTTTACGATGCCTTATAACGAGTCCGGTGAAATGCTTGGGCACATCACGCTTGGGATCGAACTCGTGAACAAGCTTTGGCATGATTTGATCGTGAGCGAGGAAGCCGCGGATTGGTCGACGATGGAGCCGCGAAGTGAAGAAGTACGGATGCACTTGCTGCACTTGATTGCTTCGCACCATGGGCAGCTCGAATATGGCGCACCGGTGGTTCCGAAAACACCGGAAGCACAGGCTTTGCACTACGTCGATAACCTCGATGCGAAGCTGGAGATGTTCTTCAAGGGGTACGAGACGGCGACCGCGCTTGCGGCGAATGTTTTCGAAAAAGTCTGGCCGCTTCCGGGGAATCTGGTGCGACCGTTAGGGAAGTTTGTCGAGCCGGCACCGTTGTTGGATCGAATCGAGGAGGAGTAACCGCGAAAGACGCGAAAAGGCGCGAAAATTTTTGGAGTGCTTCGGGTGGATTGCGGATGCTCGAGACCGTGTCGTGTTTTTGAGAATTGCGGCGCGGTGCGCCGGGGGGTGAAGCGGATGTGGACATCCGCGGTCCGCCGGGGAGTTTCGCTTTTTCGGGCGGGGGCGGGAGATTTGTAGTTCCGCTGGAAAGGGGGCGGAAGCTAGGGAAGGTAGGCGGCGATGATTACTTTTCTTCGTGGGACCTTGATCGAAGCTTTGCCCAATCGGGCAACGATCGATGTGAACGGTGTGGGCTATGAAGTTTTCATTCCCGTTTCGACGTATGATGCGCTTGGGCAAGTGGGTTCGCAGGTGCGTGTGTTGACGCACCTCCATGTGCGCGAGAATGAGCAGACCCTGTATGGTTTCAGCGAAACAGATGAGCGGGATCTTTTCCGGCTCTTGATTGACCGGGTGTCGGGGATCGGACCAAAACTCGCGATGGCGGTTTTAAGCGGGATGAGTGTGAGCGCGTTTAAAGGATCGGTGGTGAATGGAGATGTCGCGGCGCTCTCAAAGATCAGTGGGTTGGGGAAGAAGACTGCGGAGAGGATCGTCCTGGAGTTGAAAGACAAGGTCGGCGTAGCGGCAGCGTGGCAGGCGGCGAGTGAAGGGCAGACGGCCACCGGAGTTGACGCGGCGGTGAATGATGCGGTGTTGGCCTTGATTCAGCTGGGCTTCAAGCAAGTCGAAGCGCACAAGGCATTGAAGAAGATTGTGGATGGAGGCGAAGCTGGCGCTGATGCAGGTGTGGATGAATTGATCCGTGCGGCGCTTCGCGTGCTTTCATAAGGTGGATGATGACGGCCGTTCCCGACAACGACGAAGATCGTATCGCTGAGATCAAGGCGCGAATGCCGGACTCCGGCTTGTTTGCCGGAAAGACTTGGCGGCTTTCGCCTCGGCCATTGGCTTTGCCCCGGAAAGTGGTGAAAGAAATCGAGGGACTGGGTCGGCGGCTTCAACTCTTTCTGCGGGCGTCGAATGAGATTTACCTCCGCAGTGTAAAGGGGACGTTGCCGGACTGGATTGCGGGATATCTCGATGCAGGGAAGCCTGAAAGGATTGTCAAATGGGGGCGGGAATCGGCGTTCAGGGAAGACCTTCCACGCGTGATCCGACCGGATCTTTTGCTCGGAGAGGATGGGAAACTTTCGATGACGGAGATAGACAATCTGCCGGGCGGGATTGGTCTCACGGCTTGGTTGAACAAGACGTATTCAGACCTCGGCTTCGATGTCATCGGCGGCCCGCGCGGAATGATCGATGGCTTCAGAGGCATCTTCGAGGGGCCAGCTGACGTGGTGGTTTCGGAAGAATCAGGTGATTATCGCCCGGAGATGGAATGGATCGTGGGCCAGATTGACGATGGATGGAATGTGGTGGAGGCCGAAAGCTATAAGCCCTGCGGAAGAGATGTTTACCGGTTCTTCGAGCTTTTTGATCTGGAGGCGATTGCGCATGGGGAGGAGGTTTTTAAGGAAGCTGGTGATGGACTGCTCGAACTGACTGCGTTGCCCAAAGCCTTCCTGGAGGAAAAGATGTGGTCGGCGATTTTTTGGAATCCGTCACTACAAGAAACTTGGAAGACGGCGGTGAGGGGGGCACATCTGAAGCGGCTTCGCGAATTGATTCCCTTTTCCTGGGCGTTGGACCCGGAGCCGTTGCCTCATTTCGGGGTCTTGCCGAGGCTGGGACTGAATGCTTGGAGTGAGGTGGCGGACATGTCCCAGAAAGATCGGAGGCTTGTTCTGAAAATCAGTGGTTTCTCTGAGCTAGCCTGGGGAAGCCGTGGTGTTCATATCGGTCACGATCTGTCGCAGGAGGAATGGGGAATAGCGATTCGGAAAGCCATGGCCGAGTTTCCAAAAAACCCATGGGTGATGCAGGATTTCAGTCCTTCGATGGTTGTCCGGCACTCAGTATGGGATTTGGAGGAAGGCGTGGGAATGGATGAAGATTTGCGGGTGCGTCTTTGTCCGTATTACTTTGCCGTGCGGAACGGAGCGAGGCCTGAAGTGAAGCTTGGGGGAATCCTTGCGACATTGGTGCCGTCGGATAAAAAGGTTTTGCATGGGATGAGTGAGGCGACGCTCGTCCCATGCATGATGGAAAGTTCAGGCTTGAAATCCATCGCCGAATAGCGATCAATACTCCTGTGAAAACGGGCAAGGGAGTATTTCGATGGATATTGGCTGCAACAGCTGGTTTCTCAGTTTTCTTGACGTCTTGTGGAGACGATTCGAGTAGTATTGATTCGACCTCATCGAGGAAGTCCTATCCTATTGAACGAGAGATTCGCGACGACCGGGGACGGATTCTCGAAGTGAGAATCACCGGTCGTTCTGATAAAACAGTCAAGTTTTTCAGGAAGCCGGGATTAGACAAAGAATACACTTTTCCAATCGGCAGTCTCTCAGCCGAAGACCAGAAGTTTGTGAGAAGCCTTCCCGTGACTTTCGAGGGCCCACGGTTTGACCCTGACGTGCAGAGGCATTTGGATCGATTTGAGGACCGAGCAAAAGAGATTGGGTTGGAACTCGCTAAAAAGAATCTGACGTCCTTGCAGCGTCGACACTTGGAGCGGGAGTTGGATGATTTGGTAAATGAACTTATTGATCTCGTCAGAGGAGAGGATCTTGATTTAAGGGATATGAGAAAGTGGGCTGATGATCTCGTGCGGAAATACACTCGATGAAACGCGGGAATCTCTTTTTGTGTTTGTTGGTTTTGACCGTTTCGGCTTGCGATCAGGCGGAGGATGTGGTGTCGGGTCAGGAAAAAACGAGCAGTGTTCCGCAACTCCCCGCGAAGCGGACGATCACCGATGTGGACGGTCGAAAACTCGAAGTGGAAATCACGGGGAGAACGGCGGATAAGGTGCGATTTGTTCGTCTGAGTGACAAGGCAGAGTATGAGTTTGCCATTGAGCGACTCTCTGAGGTTGACCGTGAATTCGTTTCCCAGCTTCCTGTTTCCGAGAGTGTTAGTCCGAAGAAAGACAAGGTGGCTACAGGCCCTGCAGATCAGAAGTTAGCCGACCGGAAAGACTGGTATGAGACACGGATCAGGGAATATGAAACGCGCTTGGCGAAAAAAAATCTGACGACTTTGCAGAGA
>JBCCWV010000038.1:0-30236 GCA_039192745.1 Verrucomicrobiota bacterium
CTTGCCGGGAAACTGGAGGTTCCTTTGCGGTGCTGGTGAAAAGCGTGGCGGCGAAGAGAATCTGGGCGAGTCGAAGAGGGCTTTTCAATGGGAGAATGGATTTGTTGGAAAAGGATCGCGGTTACTTGCCGGTCTTGCTTTAGAAAGCCGGGTTGCCGGCGCCCTTCGGCATGCCAGCATTCCATTTCATGATCGCCGTCGTCATATTCTGAACAAGGTCAGGGTGTTTTTCCGCGAGATTGTTACTTTCTCCTTGGTCGACCGGCATCGTAGTCGCAAAATTTCCAGTTCCCCTCGCGCATCGCCAGATCTGGCAGTTGCTTGAAGTGGCGAAAATCCTTTCGATCCGGTGGGCGGCGGAAATAGCGACCAGGAATAGAGGAACGATGTGATTCATCTATTGGCGGAGGTTAGTTATCGACGCCCATTTCAAACGGGGTCGGACCACTTAGAGGATAAGGTTCCGCGAACATGCGGGCGGTGTCGCCTTGCTCTTTCATCCACGCATCAAGTTCCGCGCTCAATCTGGAGATGGTGTCGGCGTGTTGCGGATCGTTGATGAGGTTCGTTTTCTCATGTGGGTCGTTGACGAGATCAAAGAATTCTTCCGGCGGTCGCTGATAGTATCGCTGGATGAGGGCCTCTGCTTCGGGGTCTGTTTTCGCTTTCTCGTCCCACGAATGCCAGTAAGCGCCTGCGCCGTCCTTGCGATGGATGTCTGAATGGTTCGAATGGTAATAGTCCGGGTATAAGTTGCGGATGTATTTGTATCTCTGGTCGCGGACAGCGCGGATGGGAAAGACGTTCATCTTTTTGTCGTTTGTGTGCGTGGTGAAAAGCAGCTCGCGGTGGTCGGCCTTTTTTCCTCGGAGGACGTTAGCGAAGGATCGCCCGTCAATATCATCGGGAACCTCGCCCCCAATCAGGTCGATGAGCGTTGGAAAGATATCGATCCAGCTGACCATCGCTTCGGTTGTTGAGCCGGCCTGAATTTGTCCGGGCCAACGAACCAAGAAGGGAACGCGAGCGCCAGCGTCGTAGAGGTTCCATTTTCCGAATGGCCATTGCGCCCCGTGATCGGAACTGTAAATGGAGATATAGTCTTCGCTTCCGAAATGTTCCCGCACGAGTTGATCGATTTTGCCCATCCCGGCGTCCATTCCATTCACGTCAGTGAGATAACGGGCCCAGTGTTCGCGGGTTTCGGGAGTGTCGATGAGATAGTCCGGGAGTTTTAGTTTGGTGGGGTCGTTGTCCATCTCCTTTGTCCAAGCGACGTGGGGACGTCGATCACCGACGAGGAGGCAGAGTGGCTTTCCGGGAGTTCTGCTTACTAGGTAATTGCGTACGTCCCTGGTAAGCGAGCCCTTTGAGCCAATCTTCACGAAGTCGAACGTCGATAATTGAACGTGTTTTCCGTGACCAACCTTGCCGATAGCAGCCACTTGGTATCCCGCTTTTTGCAGATGCCCTACCATCGTTTGCGTTTCCGGCTTCGGGGCCATGTGGTTTCCTTCCGCGCCGTTGCGTGCCGGCATCAATCCGCTAAAAAGAGCCGCGCGGCTGGGGCCGCAGGCCGGGGAGGCGATGTAGGCTTTGTTGAACCTCATTCCCTCACGGGCGAGAGTCGCCATAAACGGTGTGCGCGCTTCGGTCTCACCATAGGGAGAGCATTCGTGAACGCCGTGGTCGTCGGAAAGGTAAATGACGATGTTCGGTTTTTGCTCCGTGCCGATGAGGCTGATACACGTGGAGGCTAGGAGAGTGATGGTCGAGAAGAATCGTTTCATGAAAGTGGGGTAGGGGCTAAGTCAGGGCGCGTCTGGTAAGGTCCAGTTCTTAGGAGACCAAGGACCTTTGTATTTTGATTTGAAAGGTGCGCCTTTCAATTCCTTGAAATCTTCAACAAGGTCTGCCAGCTTGCGAACTTTGTCGGCCAATTGGTCGGAGAGGTCATTCTTCTCCTCAGCGTCGTTCTTGATGTTGAACAACTCTCCCGCTTCAGGTGGAACTTTGCTGGCGCTCTTTTCCTCGACAAAACGAATTGCCTCATCGGTGAGTAAGTCCGTCGCGTTGCCCTCTTCTTTGACCGACTCGTAGTTGCGATGCCAGTCGGGCTCTTTCGCTCGCACCCGACTGAAGTAATCGATCGCGCCATTGTAATGGCCGTAGAATTCCGTGAATCCATGGTTCAGCGGATGAAAGATATTACTCCGCAATCCGAGGCGCCACTTACCCATCATGGCCCGGTGTTCATATCCCGCGTCGCCGAGCATTTCGGCGATGGTGTATTCGCTCTCCGGCATGCCGCTGTCTCTGTCGGGAGAAATGACAAAGTCGAGCATGCCGAATCGGTGCGGGTAGCGACCGGTGAGTAATCCTGCCCTGGTTGGCGAGCATTGAGGGGTGACGTAAAATCGATCCAGCTCGACATTCTCCTTCGCGAGTTTGTCAATGTTAGGCGTGTGCAACTCAGGATTGTGGTGATCCACGTCATTCCAACCGAGGTCATCGACGACGATGAGAATGATATTGGGTTTTTCCGCGGCCATGGCCGTTGAAGCAAAGGGCACCAGAGAAAGCGAAGCACTGAGAAGAACGAGAAGGAGGGTGAGTTTCACTGAACTGGCATTCTGTTAGGTTTAAAAAGGCGTTTGATGAACTGTAAAGTTCAAAATTTGCCCCGTTGGGAGTCGACGTAGTGAAGAAAAAAATGGCGGACTTCGTTAGTCTTCTATTCTTGATCAAATCAATCATTCGGGGTAAACGCTCCGGGTTATTTTCCGGTCGCTTTCCTGATCTTCCCGCGAGTCAACTCTCGCAACTTAGTCTCCACGTCCGCGTAGGCGGAGTCGCCGCTGACGTTCTTCTTACCTAAGGGATCCTTGTTTCGATCAATCAAGAGCGCTTGTTCGCTTCCGTCTTCCAAGGTCCAGAGGGCGTATTGAAAGTCTTTCGATGACAGGGTGTCCCCCAACTGGAACCGGGTGTAGGCGTGGTCCCTGTGATTGGAATCCGGATCACGCAACACGTTGACGAAGCTTTTGCCGTGGATGGTGGTGGGATCGACTTCGATGCCGGCCAATTCGCAAAGCGTCGGGTGGATATCGACAAACTCGACGAAGGTATTTGCGGCGGCGTTTTTTGAAACGCTTGGTCCGGTCATCCACATTGCCGTCCGGAGGGCCTCGTGAAGAAGCGTGTTCTTTGCCCATTCATTGTGCTCGCCAAGAAGCCATCCATGGTCGCCGAGGACGACGACATAGGTGTTTTTATCAAGTCCAAGCGATTCCATCTTATCGAGAATACGGCCGAGGAGGTCGTCGGCGTGAGTGACGCTCGCGTAGTAGCCTTGGCGCATGTAGCGGTGGTAGAGATCGGTGTTGTATTTGATCTCTCTGGAAAGATCATGCATCATCGGCACGTAGGCGAACTGCTCGTGAATCTGTCTCGACGCCGTGGGCATGCCTTCTGGGCGGACGCGATGTTCAGCCGTGGTAATGCCCTTCAGTGGGTAAGGTTTCCAAGTTGGGGCAGGCGAGTAAAACGGCATGTGCGGTTTGGCAAAACCGCAGGCGATGAAGAAAGGCTTGTCGGATTCTGCGAGCCGTTCGAGGTCGGCCATCGTTTTCGCGGCGATGAGGCCGTCATTCGTTTCCATCGGATCAACTCTCCCTTTCTCGAACATCACGGGCTTTTTGATGACGTTTCCACCGCCGGTTTTCTTCGTGTGTTTGGAAGTCTCGATGAACTTTGCCGTCTCGTCATTGTAAGTCGTCCGGCCGTTGATTTCCGGGCGCCAAGCGGGAGCCGACCAGGATCGATCTTCGGTATCGTCCTGATGGTGAAAGACCTTGCCGTTCGAGATCGTGACGTAACCCGCTTCGCGGAAGCGCTGCGGCAGGGTCGGTTGGTTTGCGGCATCTTTTTCCGCCCAGCACTTGAAGTCGGGAAAGCGTGTCGTCGTGGGGTAAAGCGAAGTCATTAAACTGGCGCGAGATGCGCCGCAGGTGGGGACTTGGCAGTAGGCATTCTCGAAACGCACCCCTTGGCTGGCCAGCCGATCGAAGTTCGGTGTGTGCATGTGAGGATGACCGTAGTCGCGTGTCATCGGCTTCAGGTCATCGATGAAAAAGAGAAGGACGTTTGGGCGCTCCTTCGCAGGCGCGGGCGTTGGCGCGCCGGAGGGGATGGGTTGTGGCGATCCGGTCGGGCCGTGGATTTCAAGAATATCGGGCCCATCTTTTTGCGCGACAAATTGCACGCGATCAACGGCCATCCGCCGAGGTTCAGTCTTTGCGAGGCTGAAGTGGCGGTGGTAAACGATGAAAGTTTCCGTCCCGTCCGGCGAAGTCGTGAAGTCGTGATGAGCCGTTCCGTGTGCGTAAGTCGTCGACTTCATGACCGGGTTGTGGGTGTATTTCTCCCACGGACCCAAGGGGCTATCCGACGTCGCATAACCGACGGCGTATTCGGGGCTTTCAAAGTGGCTGCCCGAATAAGTGAGGTAATAAACGCCCTTCTGCTTGAGGATTTCCGGTCCCTCCACGATCCGGCCCTCATGCTGTTCCCATGGTTGGTCCGGCTTGACCATCATGCGGAGGGTATCCGGCTTCACGCTGACCATGTCATCATTCAGCTCACCGCCCCAGATCTCATTCCCGTTGTTGAACTTCACATAATAGAAGTAGGACTTATCGTCCTCGTCTTGGAAAACGTGGGCATCGATTCGGATTGAATCCGGTTCCATAGGCGAGTCGCCGATCTGTTGGAAGGGGCCGGCGGGATGAGAGGCTTTGGCCACGCAGATGCGAGTGTCCGCGGCGTAGTAGAGAAAGAATTCGCCGTCCTTTTCAATGATATCCGGCGCCCAGAATCGGGAGTCCCCCCAACTGCTTTCTGAGGTGATTGCGAAGCCTTTGTCTTCCCATTCTGCCAAGTTTTTTGATGTATAGAGTCGAATGCCGCGGGGCATGTTGGGGAAGTCTGGCGTGTAAGTGCAGAACGCATAATAGACGCCGTCGTGCAGTATTATTCCGGGATCGGCACAGGCCGATTGCACAGGATTGGTGTAGGTGCCTCCCTCCGGTTTTGGCGGGGCTTCCTCGATCACTAGATTCCGGAATTCCGCACCGGGTCCGAGGGCTCGCAGACCAATGCTGCCGTTTCCGTAGCGATAATCGACACCGTCGAACTTCGGAAAAACTCCGTCGGCCACCGGCATTTCGTTGATCCACCCCTGAACTTGCTCTCCGCGCACAATGAGGCGGATCTTCATCCACTCGTTGGCGGGAACCGCGGTCGGGCGGCTCGCGATTGTTTTCCAAGTTCCGTCAGAGGCACCCCAGAGGACCAAGTTTTGTTTTGCGTGGATGCCAATGTAGTAACCTTCGTAACGGTCGATGGCGGGCTGGGGATTGGAAACTCGGAAAATGATTCCGGCTTGCGAATTATCCTTCGCCCGCACCTCGACATTCAGTTCGAAATCCTTGCGTTGGACTCCGTCAATCACCGCCTTGGCCGGGCTTCCTTTAATGGACATCACGCCGTCGACCACCTTCCATTCTCCGCCATAGGTTCGCCAACCGGTGACCTCGCCTGAGTCGATCTTCACCGGCAGAAGGGTTGCGGCTTTCGAATACTTACTTCCTGCAGTCTCTTTCTGACGTCCGCTTCCTTGCCGCTCCAGCGCTTTCATTTCCGTGATCTGCCCTTCGTCGCCGCAGTCTTCCATCCAAGCCTCCAGCACCCCTCGTAACTCTTGCTTCACTTCGTCAAATTCCGGTAAGTCCGCGAGATTATTTCTTTCCAGCGGATCCACGATTACGTCATAGAGCTCGATTTCCGGGCGGTAGTGATATTGCTGAACGAGCTTTTTAGCGCGTTCGTTGCCTTGGTTCGCCGCTTCGACCCAGCTGAGGAATTCCGTGGAATGCGTGCAGGCGTTTTCGAACTTTATCTCGGGCGTGAAGTTCCAAATGTATTTGTACTTCTCCGAGCGCACCGAGCGAATGCCGAAGTGTTCAGACCCCTTGTTGATGCCGCGGGTCGTCATTTCCCCGAAGACATGTGTCTTATGGTCCTGCTTTCCGCCAAGAACCTTGATCAGGCTGCGGCCGTCGAACTCAGGGCCCGGATTGCCACCGGCGGCTTCCACGAATGTCGGAAGGAAGTCGGTGTATTCGATCATGGCCGGGTTCACCGCTCCGGCTTCCACCTTGCCCGGCCAACGCACGATGCAGGCTGACTGAAGTCCGCTGTCGTAGCAGGTCCATTTCGCAAACGGGAAGGCGCTACCTTGTTCGCTGAAGACCATCACCAGTGTGTTGTCGGCGAGCTTGTGCTTCTCCAGCAACTTCAGCGCCTGACCAACTTCCCAGTCATAGTAAGTGATCTCGGCAAGGTACTTTGACATGCTCTCGCGCGTCTCCGGGGTATCGAGGAGATAGGGAGGCAACTCGATCTGATCGGGCGGGTAGCGGGAGGGATCGCCCTTGTTCCAAGGCGTGTGTGGTTCATTCGAGCAAAGCAACAGGCAGAACGGCTCTGATCCCTCGGCGCAGTCGCCCAAGAAGGCATCGACCGCTTCGAAATCCGGAGACTTGCCTTTGCTCAGACTTTCCCAGCTGAAAACGGACGGAGGACTGACGTGGGACTTGCCGGTGTGGGCCACGCGGTAGCCCAGCGGCTTCAGATGCTGGACGATGCTCTTCGTGTCATCGTCGACTCGCGTGTGATTGGGATAAGCGCCGCTCTTTACTGGATACAATCCGGTGTAAATATTGTGTCGCGTCGGCGAACACATGGGCGCGGCCTGAAAGCAGCGCGTGAACTGCATGCCTTCCGTGGCCAGTTTATCAATGTTGGGTGTGTGCGCCTGCCCACCGTAGCATCCGATGTCACGAAACGTGCAGTCATCAGCGATGATGAAAATGATGTTGGGCTTCTCGGGATCGGCGTCGGCGCGTGAATGTCCGAAGCTGACCAGCATCAGCGCGGTGGTTAAAATGAAGATACGAAGTGAGTAGTGGGTGCTTGTGTGTTTCATTTTATCGCTTTTGGAAAGTGAAATCACGGGAGCCGGTCCGACGGTCAAATCAGTCTATAAGTTTTCCGAGGCCTCCAGATCGGCAATCACCTTGGGGACCTCAACCCAGGGGTCGGAAGTTTTCTTTCCATACTCCTCCAGCGCGGTGGCCAGACGAGAAATCGTTTCGCGGTATGCCAGGTCGGAGTAGAAGTTCTTCAACTCGTCGGGATCCTTTTCGAGATCGTAGAGCCATGGATCGTCCGAATGGGAGAGGATCAATTTATAGCGGTCGGTAAATGCCCCGAACCACGCCTTGTTCCCATCGATGTTGTTGCGCACGAAGTTGACGTCCTCCCAGCCCTCGGGGGCTTCTCCATTCAGAAGCAGGGCGGAGGTGTCGCGACCTTCTTCCTGACCTGACGCCGGTACACCCATCATGCTCAGGATGGTCGGTTGGAAATCGACGGTGGCGATGACTTCATCAATCCGCGTGCCAGCCTTGATCTTGGAAGGCCAGCGAATGACGAAGGGACATTTGGCAGAAGCTTCGAAGGGCTGGCCTTTGTTCTGCTGGCCGTGCTCGCCACGCATATCACCGTGATCAGAGGTGAAAATGAAAATGGTGTTATCCAGAATGTCCAGATCTTCCAGCTTCTTGAAAATGCGGCCGACGTTGTCGTCGATGCACTTCACCATCCCATAATACTTCGACTGCTCGTAGTTCTCGTTTTCGATCTTCCCCCAGTTCGGCTGGGTCGAGTCGTCTTCAGGCACGTTGCGCGGTTTGGTGTAAGTCTGATGGTCATACATCTTATTGTAGGGAGCGCGCACCGTGTCCGGCCCATGGGGATCCGGGATACTCACAAAGTAACAGAATGGCTTGTCCTTGTTCTTTTCGATGAACTCCATCGTCCGATCCGCCAACCAGTCGGTGGTGAAGGTCTTCTTGTTCCCGATCGGCTTGTAGCTGGGCTCGCCCTTCTTGTCCCTGCCGACATCGGGTTTGCCATCGGTGAATTTCAGCAGCTTCCAGTGGCCGCGATTCATCATGAAGCGATTGTCCTCGAAGCCGAATTTTTGCTCGGGGGCCCAACCCGGTTTCCCCTCATCCAGATGCCACTTCCCGGCATATCCCGTTGCATAGCCATTTCGCCGCAACATCTCGGCGAACGTGACGACCTCATCCTTGAGGTGCTCGTTGTTTTTGACGACGCCTGAGTTCTGCGGATACATGCCGGAGAACATCGTGCCTCGTGACGGACCACACACCGGAGTGGTGGCGTAGTAGCTGGTGCAGATGGCGCCTTCTTTGGCGATGCGGTCGATGTGTGGCGTTTCCACCACAGCCTCACCCCACATGAGAGCCTGCTCTTTGGAAAGCGTTTCGCGATAGCAACCCAGGGTGCGGAAATTGTGCTCGTCGGTGTGGATCACTACCAGGTTCGGCTTGTCAGCGGCAACGGCTGCCGTCGCCGCAAGCATCGAGAGCGCCACGAGGGGTCTATTCTTTGTCTTCATTCTATTTTCCTTTCAATTTTCACCATGTCAGACAATCCACTCCCATTTCCTTGAATTGCGCGGCAGCGGTGAGGAAGTGCGCGCTAATCCAGTAGATGTCCCAGCCTTCTTCGTAACCACCACGCACACCCTTCAAGTCGGAGTAGTCGTAGTGCTGGGCGTAGTTGGTTTGGTGCAATTGCTCACCAGCCGCACCCCAAGGGTCAGTGAGCTGGCCACAAGGAACGGAGAGAAGTTTGGCGGATTTTTTGTAAACGTCCTGCCCGGTTAGCTCGCCGAGTTGATAAAAGGCCGGGGCGCAAAGAACTCCGTAAACATCCAGGTGATGGTTCTGCGCGGAAACCGAAGTCCATCCACGCGAAGTGAAGCCATTGTCGGCCAAGCGACCGGGCGGCATGGCGACATCCCAGGTGTACATGTAACTGAGCACCACATCGCCGGCATGTTCCGCACCTTCCAAATAGCGTTTGTCCTTGGTCACGCGATACACTTCCAGAAAACCCTGCAGCGCGGCCCACGCGCCTTCCTTGTCCTCGCAAGTCGCGTCCAGCGTGCCGCCCCAGTAGGGTTCGTCCATGGAGAGATGCCGCTCAAGATAGTGATCCGCCGCCTTCACCGCCGCCTTGAGGTAGCGCGGTTTTTCCAGCAGCTCCGAGCCCTTCACGAGCGGAGCGATGAGGAATCCTTCATTCGTCGACTTCGGATTCCATTCATCGGCAAGAATGCGTCCGGCGTGGTGTTTGCAGGCCTTGTTCAGGAAGGCTTCCCACTTTGAGGTATCATAACCACCGGCCTCACGAGCAGCCCCCAGCGCGTTCAGCATGTTCTGCATCCCCTGGCCCTGTGAAAGCGGGTTGCGACGCCTCACCCACTTCTTGTTTCCGTAGTCGTAGCTGACCGAAAACCCTTCCTTGGTGAATGGGGCGTTCGAGAGGAAATCGAGTGAGGCCTGTGCGTAGTGCCGGGCATTCTCCACCCCATAAGCGTCGCCCATGGTGATCATCGGGTAGGCAAAGGCGTCGGACTGGGCGGCCCAACCGAATTCGAACCACTTCTTCCTTTCGGTCGGGTGGAAATGAATGCCTGCATGGTCATCGGTCTCACGCCAACGGCGGAGGGAATCGATGATCTTCTGCTGCAGGACTTCCGAATAGGCGGGATACGCATCAGGTGTTTCCAGATCGGCCATGTCGAGTGTCGCCTTGATCGGAGCTCGGAAGCCGGAACCGCGCTTCGTCGGTGTCGGCGACTGGATATAGAACGTTTTCTGCACCACCGCGCCCGGCTTCAGCGTCAATGTGGCGTCGGGGTATTCGAACCAGCCCTTCTTCTTGCCCTTGATGATGCCGTTCTTGCCATTGCTGGCCACCGGACCCGAGAGCAAGGCGAGTTCTACGCGGCTGTCGGAAAGGCGCTCCATGCCAAGCGACCACCATTGGTCGGGCTTGTCACCGTAGAGCAGGGAACTCGGGAGCGAGTGGAGAGCAGTCGAAACGTAGCTATCACCCTGCTTCCCTTCCAGCGCGGCGAAAGGCATGGAGAAGCGATGCTCCTCAAAGAAACCCTTGTCGCCGGGCTTGGTGCCAATGACCGGAATAATGTCCGCATTGACGGTCTGCCCCGCCGGATTGTCGTAGTAGCTGATCGAGGGAAAGAACGGCCTCGAGTCGATCATCTCGATCTGCGTACGGACCGAAAGCGTCACGCTCTTGAGATCTGTCTCGCCAGTCCACGTCCAGCGCCGAAGCACCTCCGTCAGACCATCCTCCCGCTTCCGCTCGTTGTCTTGCAATTCCAGAACCCCGGAGGGCAATTCGATCTGGGCGTAATGGATCGTCCAACCACCAACTTCCTCGTGGCGTTCGGACTTCGCGTGACGCCAATCCGTCGGCCACTGATTTTCCCAACCTGTCGCCACAGACCAGCGACCTTCTTCGGGAAAGGAGAGGTCGTTGTCTGCGGTCAGTAAGGAGCTGCTCGCAAGCAGTAGAGAAAGTGCGTAGGAAAGTCTCTGAGGAATCTTCATTGGCGGGGGTGTAGAGGGATACTGCATGAGGGTCTCTGTATTCCTAGGATCAATGTCCTCCACAGCAAAAGGGCCACTGGCAGTTCAGTTATTTCTCATAAGCTTTAGTGTCGGAAAGCTCTGGTGTGGCCGGATTTGCGAGCGAATTGCTATTGCAACAGGGCAGGGGGTCGTCAAAGTGCAAAAAATCCATCTTTTAATGAAGTTAAATTCCCCCATCTTTTTGCTTCTGCTTCTCACTCAGTCTGTCATCGCGGATAAGAAGCCGAGTTTCATCCTCTTTCTCGTCGATGACCTCGGCTACATGGACATTGGCGCCTATAATGCGGATTCGTTCTATGACACGCCGCATATTGATGCCTTGGCGGGGTCGGGGATGAAATTCACGGATGGTTATGCGGCGAATCCCGTGTGTTCACCGACGCGATTCGGAATCCAAACCGGGCGCTATCCGACGCGTAAGGACTGCACGAATTTTTTCTCCGGAAAGCGACCCGGGAAGTTCAAGCCGGCGCCATTGCACGACCAATTGGACCTCGAAGAAGTGACTATCGCCGAGGCGTTGAAGGAGGTCGGTTATGCCACGTTTTTTGCTGGCAAGTGGCACTTGGGCAAAACCGAGGAATTCTGGCCGAAAGCGCAGGGCTATGATGTGAATATGGGAGGATTCAGCAAGGGTGGCCCCTATGGCGGAAAGAAGTACTTCTCGCCGTACGGGAATCCGCGACTAACCGACGGTCCGGAGGGCGAGCACCTGCCGGACCGGCTGGCGACGGAGACGAACAAGTTTATCGAAGCCCATCGGGACGAACCCTTCTTTGCGATGTTGTCCTTTTATTCCGTACACACACCGCTGATGGGTCGGCCGGATCTGGTAGAGAAGTATGAAAAGCGGGCGAGGGAAATCGTTGGTGAAGAGTTTGGAACCGAAGAGCAAGCGTTGCCCGATGCTGGTGAGCGCGAGGTGCGGATTTTGCAAAATCATGCCATCTATGCCGCCATGGTCGAGGCGATGGATGAAGCGGTGGGCAAGGTGCTTGGGAAGTTGGAGGAGTTGGGAATTGAGGACGAAGTGGTGATCGCTTTCACGTCGGACAACGGTGGCCTGTCCACGTCGGAAGGTCTGCCGACCTCGAATCTTCCGCTGCGGGGAGGCAAAGGTTGGATCTACGAGGGCGGGATTCGCGAGCCGTTTCTTTTAAGATGGCCTGGAGTGACGAAGCCGGATTCCACGTCCGCGATTCCGGTGATGAGCACGGACTTTTTTCCAACTTTCGTCAAAGCCGCGAGCGGAAAAGTGGAGGGCGTGGGGCCGATCGATGGCGTTGATCTGATGCCGCTACTTCTAGGTGCGGGTCTCGAACGTGAGGCGCTCTTTTGGCATTACCCGCACTACAGTAATCAAGGCGGATTTCCGTCGGGAGCGGTCCGGATGGGAAACTGGAAATTGGTCGAGCGTTACGAGGACGGGCGAGTGCACTTATTTAATCTCAAGAACGACATCGGCGAGCGACAAGACATTGCTGAAAAGTATCCTGACCGTGTTGCCAGCATGCGGTCACGGCTTCACGGATGGTATAAGGAGGTGGACGCAAAGTTCCTCGAGCCCAAAGACGGTGGACCGATGCCATGGCGGCCTTGACGGGAGGGTAGTATTTGGTTTCCAACGCTTCGGAGAATTCGAACGAGCTGAGATGCCCTGAAAGGGCAATCGCACAAAGCCCATGGGTTCAGCCCTGGGGAAAGTGAAGGAATGTTTGGCGGCCTGAAAGGTCGCGCGCGTCGTGAAATACCTTGGGTTCGCGAGCGGACTTTCAGCCCGCGATGGTTGGGTCGATCATACACAGGGCTAAAGCCCTGTGCTTTGTGCGACCGACCTTTCAGGCCGGTGAAACTACCATTCTTTGTGAGATTAAGGTTTCTTGCCGGTGAAACTGCCGTTCTTTGTGAGATCAATGTTTCTTGCCGATGAAACTACCGTTCGTTATGAGATTGTGATTTCAGGCTGGTGAAACTTGATTGCAGAATCTAATCTGCGGTAGTCACCGTCGACTGGCGGCTTCGATTTTCTTCGCTTCGAGGGCGGACCGAAACTCTTCTAATCGTTTTGCGACCTGTTCTTGGCCGGCGAGATTCCGTTTCTCTTCGGGATCGTTCGTGAGGTTGTAAAGCTCTTCGCCGTCTGGCCAGTTTCCGTAACGCCAGCGCTTGTTGCGTAATGCGTAGCCTAGCTTCTCGCCCCGGGAGACGACGCTGTAGGCGTATTTCTTTTTCCCGGGGCGGTCCGGATGGTCGAGGAGCGGGCGGAGTGACATGCCTTGGAGATGGTCAGGTGGGGTGAGGCCAGCGAGGTCGGCGAAGGTCGGGTAGATGTCGACGAGTTCGACCATCGCCTGCGATTCGGTGCCGCCTTCCGTCAGGCCGGGAACGCGCACGATGAAGGGGACTTTCGCGCCGATGTCGAAGAGTGTAACTTTGCCCCAAATAAAGTGATCTCCGAGGTGGTAGCCGTGATCCGAAGTAAAAAGGATGATCGTGTCGTCCCACATTCCGTTTTTCTTCAATGCGTCGAACACGAGTTTCAACTGCGCATCGAGAAAGGAAACGCACGCGTGGTAGGCCTGCATGTATTCGCGGCGCAGGGCGTCATTCTCTTTGGCGAGTTCGAATCCGAAGGCCTCGTAGCGTTTTGAAATCGCCATCATCGGGAGGTTGTCCCAGAGATTTGGTTTGTCCGGCGTGTAGGTGATTTTGTCGAGAGGGTAGAGGTCGAAATATTTGTCGGGGGCGAGGAATGGGACGTGGGGTTTGTGGATGCCGCAGGCGATGAAGAAGGGCTTGTCGCCATGGGCTTTTTCATTGATCCAGCTCGCGACTTGGCGGGCGTTTTTCCCGTCCTTATGCTGCGCGTCGGTCAGTCCGCTGCGCCCGTAACCGGGAGGAGTTTGCGCGTTCAGTTTGGCTCTGGCGTTCTTTTCCGTTTCCTTCCAGAGCTTCCGGTTCGCTCGGTCTTCGACAGAGCCGTGTTCGGCTTCGAATTTCTTTCTCGCTTCGGTCACGACGGGAAGTTCGTCGTTCTGAAATCGCACGAATTCATTCCAGGCGACTTCGCCGTGTTCGTGGCGCGTTGAATGGAAGATCTTGCCGGTGCTCGCGGTCCAGTAGCCGTTCTCTTTGAAAAACCTCGGCATCGAAACCGTATCCGGGCGCTCCGTCCGGATGTCCGCGGTGTTGTTGAGAACTCCAGTTGATTCCGGATAAAGCCCGTTGAGGAAAGAAGCGCGGGAGGGGCCGCAGACGGGGTATTGGCAGAAAGCACGATGGAAAGTCATGGCGTCGGCCGCGAATTCCGCGAGCGTCGGCGTGTGGATCGGGTCGTAGCCCGATGGTGAGACATGGGTGTTGAGGTCGTCGCAGACGATGAAGAGGATGTTCTTTTTTTTCGGTGTCTTCGAGTTTCTGACTGCCGCTTCCTTTTTCCCGGTGTCGACCGGTTCGGTGTAAGGGAGGTGTTTGGGCGGAGGCGTGTAGTTGCCTTTTCCTTTTTCCCAACGGTAGGTTTCGCCATCGATGACGAGATCCTTGCGCGAGTTGAACTTCGCTTCAGGCTCGGCGAATTCCTTGGGCGCGAATTCCTGCATCGCGCGGATGCGCTCGGCCTGTGCGGAATCGGAGGCGAGATTTGTCCATTCGTTAGGATCTTCCTGTAAATCGTAGAGTTCCTCGCCGTCGTCGCCGTAGCGGATGTAGCGCCAGTCACGGTTGATGACGGCGTATTCACCGGGCGTGGCGTGTGGGAGAAAAACGTTGCGGTCGGTTCCTTTCGTGGGGTCGGCGAGGGTCGCCGCGAGGGATTGTCCTTCGAGCTTTTGGTGCGGGGCAGGCAGTCCGCACATCTCGACATAGGTCGGATACATGTCGATAAGACTGGCGGTGAGATCGGTCTCCACGCCCTTGGCGACGCCCGGCCCGGCCCAGATGAAAGGGACATTGGAGGATCGTTCCCAGAGCGTGTGTTTCCCCCATTGGCCCTTTTCCCCGAGGTGATAGCCGTGGTCGCTCCAGAGGACGACGATGGTGTTGTCGGCGTAAGGGCTCTTTTCGAGGGCGTCGAGCACCCGGCCCATCATGGCGTCGGCATAGCTGATGCAGGCGAGGTATCCATGGATCGAGTCGTTCCAAGCGTCGAGGTCGATGAGTTTTTGCACGATCTTCGCGCGATTCGTCAGTTGCTTCTGGATCTTGGGAGGCAAGTCGTCGCGATCACCTTCCTTCACTGGAGGTAAGGGGATTTCGTCAGGATCGTAGAGGTCGAAGTATTTCTGCGGACAGTAGTTCGGGTAGTGGGGCGCGTAGATCCCGCAGGCGAGGAAGAAGGGCTTGTCGTGCTCTTTCTGGAGTTGTTCGACGGTCCAATTGATCCGTTTCGTGTCGGCCATTTCCTCCTCTTTTTCATTGGGGATAGCACCCCATTCGAGGAAGAGGCCGCCGGTGATTTCCGTTCCTTCGTTGTAAACGCTCGCCGGGAACTTGGCGGGGAAGGGCGTGTCCGGTCCCCACGATTCCATGGCCCAGCCGTTTTCGCGCTGTTCCTGCGTGCGGAGGTAGAACTCCGTCCATCCGCGCGGATCGATCGCGCCAACGGGGTGATGGTAGAGCTTGCCCGTGCCGAGCGTGGTGTAACCGGCCTTGGAGAAGCTGGTCTGGAGGGATTCGATTTCCGGTCGATTCGTGAAGTAGTTGGCCGACTGATAGCAACCGGTCGTGGAAGCGAACTGCCCGGAGAAAATCGCGGCCCTTGATGGCGCGCAGAAAACGCCGGCGGTGTGCGCGTTGGTGAAGTTCACGCCGCGGGCAGCCAGCTTGTCGAGATTTGGTGTGATGGCTTGCACGCTCTTTCCGTGCGAGCCGATCCAGTCGTTCATGTCATCGACCGCGAGGAAGAGGACATTGGGACGCGCCTTGGATTTGGCGGGAAGAGTGAAAGGGAAAGATAACAGCAGGCCGAGGAAGAGAAGGCGGAGGTAGATCATGGAGTGGATCTACTCAACTCCCTTGGAGCAGGGGATCTGAACAATCAAGTCGGATCACGAGGTGGGAGGAAACGCCGGAGAGTCGGGGATTGAGGGACGAAGAGGGGCTCGCTTCGCTCGTGGCATTCGGCATCGCGACCGGAGGTCACGATCCACTTTGGTGTTCGCTTCGTTCGATCAGGCCGAGCGTCGGCGACGGATTGTCACCATCGCAAGCGCCAAGAGCGCCATGATCGAGGCCGTCGTTTCGGGAATGGGCGTGGGCGCCACCGTCCACAGATCTCCGCCGAAGGAAAACTCAAGCGTCGAGGTTTCGAAAGAACCGTTGGTCGAGCTGCTGACCGAAGTCGGCGTCCACGTTCCGCTCAATGTCCATGCTCCAGATTCGAACCCGGTGATGCCTGAAACTCTGGCTGTCGTGAAACGGAGTGATTGATCGGCATTGAGCGAAGTGTCAAACTCCATTGGCGAGAGATCGAGCGTGGTAGTGCCGTTCGTGAGCGAAAGATTTCCGATTTGCTGGTGTACGTCGATGTCTCCGTCGGCGTCGTTGCGATCGGTGTCCTTGGCGAAAATCTGGAATGATTGGAGAGAGAAGCCATTGGTGTCAGGCCTTTGGCTTGCCCAGTAAGTTGCGTAGTCGAACTGGGTGACCAGGCTAGTGAAGCCGTTGTCCACGGTCACAGTGACCGTCGAGCCACCGTCGTAACTGATGGCCCAAGTGTGCATGCTGGCGTTTTGCCAGAGGATATCAGACTGCGCGCGATTGCCCCCGACTCCAAGATCCGTGTGTCCGAGGTAGATCTCTTGCGATTGGGCCGGATTGCGGCCAGATGCTGCGTGAGCGAATCCGCGGAAACGCAGGAGTGAATTAAATTCTTCGCCAATGCCCGAAGGGAAGCCCGCTTGTGTGGTCGGCCCCGAAAACACGGCCGCATTCGTCGCGGCGATCGGCGCGAATCCCAAGAAAAGGACGACTCTGAATGAATTGAGCATACGGGTATAAAATAAAGGTAAACCATTATTATTATAATTTCAATAATTAATAAATAGGAAATATCGAGGGGCTCCGGTATTCGGCCCATTCTCGGTAAACCGTTGGAAAAGAATCTGTCCGGATGGACGGGGCTACTGCCTGTCCGCCCGCGCGGCCACTCCGGCGGCGAAAAATATCAGCAAAACTCTGAAAAAGAAGGCGGCCCCGGGGAGATAGACCGGCGCCTTCTCGCTGATGAAATAGCCGAAAATGGCGGTGAGAACGGGCGGAGCGACGATCCCGGCGAGGCTTTGAAGGTTGGTGACCATTCCCTCCGCAGCTTCCATTCTCTTTCCGTCAGGGAGATTCTTCAGCTTCGAATTTCACGAATCGTCGCGGGCCGGAGGCGGTGTTTTCCCGCACTTCCACTTGGCGCATTCCGTTGACGGGAGCGCCCAATGTGACCGTGATTCCGGCACTTTGAACGCCGCCTTCGACGATTTGACGCGCGGACCAGTTTTCCAAATCATCGGAATAGCGCACGAAGACAACGACTCCGGGTCGAAGATCTTCCTCTCGTGTGTAAGCGGCGACCGGGAAGAGACTGTTGCCAATGGATTGCCACGTCATGCTGAGAAAACCGGAAGTCGCTCCGTCGTTCTCTGTGGGGTTGCCGCCGCGAAGGTATTCCCAGAGCGTGCGAATGCCGTCTTGGTCCGGGTCGAGCGCGAGGCCGTAGGTCGTGGTGTTGTCGGCTTCCCATCCATTCATTCCGTCGAAGCCATGTGACCAGGCATGGACCGGGGTGATCCCAGTCGAGGAGGCGATGGTGAAGATGGGGGACGGCGCGGACACGGTGCCGACGGTGTCTTCGGCTTCGACGTAGTACTCGTAGGTGACGCCGTCGATGGCAATGTTGTCATTGAGGAAAATCGGTTCGGCGGATCCGGAGGTGGCGGCATAGAGCGAGAATGCTTGCTCGCCGCTGATGCGTCGATACACGTTGTAACCGGCCAAGTCCCACGTATTGACGCCGAACCAACCGAGGTTCAGTGCGCCTGGCTGGTTGGTGGCGAAGAGCGGCGCGGGCGTTTCCGGGGTATCGATATCGATCAACGTTCGCGTGAGTTCGTTCGACGGGAGGGATTCGTTGCCAGCCTTGTCGAGGGCGGTGATGTAGTAGCGGTAGGATACTCCGCGTGCGACGGTGTAGTCCTGAAATTCGACATAAGGATTATCGACGGGGCTGTTATTCAGTTTTGTTGCCGCGGAGGCGGGTTGTCCATCAATTCGGCGGTAAACATTGTAGCCGACAACGCCGTCTGCCGGTGGGTTGGTATTACTCCATTCGAGAAATAGCCGGAGGTTGGCGGGATTGCGGATTCGCGTGAGAACCGGAGCGGCGGGCGCGGTTGTGTCCGTCGATTCGTCGACGGGAAGAATGTGAATGTTGTCGATGTAAACGGTTCCGCCGCCTGTGCCACCGACGCGTTCCCACCAAGCGCTTAACCAGGTAATGCTCGTCGCGCCGATCGGGACGTTGAGGTGACTGACATAGCTTTCGAACTCGTTGTCATAGAGATCGGGATCAAGAGTGATGGTGTCCTCGGCCTCGTAGGTCGTGTTGTTGCCGTCGAATTGCATCCTCATGCGGAAGTTTACGAGACCCGGATCGGTCCCGTCGTTGTCGCGGAAGGCGGCGCGTGCCTTCAGTTGAAGCCGCGTCGCGCCGTTAAGTGGGACGTTAAGAGTGGAGTTGATTCCCTGGCGGACAGTGGTTCCGGTCCCCCCGCCGGTGAGCCCGCGATTTGCCACAAAGGCGCCGCCTCCGTTGCTGGGGACATTGCCGTTTGCGTTCACGTAGTTGCTGTCCTTGATCGATGTTACATTGAGAACGCCGCCGTCGACAAAGTCGGAGAGGCCGTCTTCGAAGTTCTCAGCATAAATGTTGGAGGTCGTGAAGAGACTGTCCCAGTCAGGAGTGCTGCCCCAGGTTGTCGCGTCGTAAGGCCAGGCGATCTTGCACCATTCGCGGATATCGGTGAGGAGCATCTCGTCGACGCCGTCGGCAGGTAGGAGAGGAAGCAGGCGGTAGAGCGCGTCCGCATGAACTTCGCCGGGGCGAGAGAAGAAGTTGGTCGAGCCGCCGGGCCATGGCACGGGGACGTAGGAACTCGTTTCCAGTTGGTGACGGTCCGCATCGTCGCGCGGCATGGTGTTCAAGTTGTGGGACTGGATGACATCTAGCCACTCGTAGAGATATTCCTCGAAAACCTTCCGCCAAAGGCCGGGTTCGACTTCGTCGAGGATGCCGGAAAGGTGGGAACGGTCCCGTTCCGGGGTGGAGTAGAAAAAGCAGGGGTTGAGCGTGCGTTGGGAGAAACCGCCTTGCTGGACACCTCGCCCGGTTTCACGCATTTGCAGCATCTTGATCTGCGTGATCAGCCGTTGAAACCCGTAGGCGCGCCCCGCGCGTTTTCCGGCGGATTCCAAGTGGATGATTTGGTAGGCCCAATCCAGCGGCACATTCATGTTCACCTGCATGCGGAATCCGGAGTTCATGCAGAGCTGCAGGTGATACCACTGGTTCGATTCCATCTTTCCAAAGTGCTCGGGCTGCTCCTCGAATCGGACGAAAACGTTCCCGGAGATGTGCGGTGCTAGCCCGAAAACGATGGAGCGATTCTCGCCACCGGGAGTGGCGAGCAGTTCCGGCGTGAAGTTGGGATGCCCCTTACCCTGCATGGCGCTTATGGAGTCCTGCTCCGCTTCGAGGTCATAGTCGCGGGTGACTTCCATCATCTTGATGACCATCCATCGCATGAGCGATTTGATGACATCTTCGCGAGTGAGAGGTGAATTGCGGGCGAGGGAGACGGCGGTGTCGTTGGCGAGATCCTGACCGGGCAGGCGGAAGGTGCCATACCAGTCTTCGAGATCGCTTTTGAATTTGCGGAACGTCTCATTGAGGTTGCCCGCAGCGGTCAACGTGGCCGCACCTTGCGTGTCGACGGTGTTCCGCAGGGTGTTGTAAAACTCATAAGGCTTGTCGTAGTAGAATGCCGTCGGCCACATGTCTTCAGGTGCGAAGTCGGGGAGCCATGTGTTCCAGTCGGGGAACTGAACGGGGATTGGGATTTCGCGGACGCTGAACGTGCCTTCGTGTTCCATGACTTTGCCAATCGCGGCGGGAGATGTTCCATCTGGAAAGACGTGGGACAGAATCTCCGCTTCATCCTCCACGACCCATTCAAGTCCGGCGCCCGCCATCCAAGACTCGGCCTTTTGCTGGACGACGGCCGGGGAGTCGCCGGGATCGGGGTCGAGGTCGGGCCCCGGTTGGAACGGTGGGTTCCAGGGGCGACCGGGATTTGGTGAGGCATTGTTGCGGATGTAGCTGGCAATCTGTTCGCCTTGGAGTTGAGACAAGCCGTGGAAGCGTGAGCGGGTGATGATGGATTCGTTCGAGTAGTTGAAATACGTGAGGTCGCTTCCGTCGGCGAAGTGACAAGACGCGCAGGTGGCGTTGATGGGGGCGAGGGTGATGGGGTCGTTCAAGATCGAGCCGTGCCACCAGAGGTCTTCGCCGGCGTCGAGATCAGCTTGCGACGTCAGTGGAGCGGTCCATGTGTTCGGGTCCTCATTGGTGAACTCGCTGCCAGGAAGGATGTCGCCAAAAGCGCTGTCACGGAAATTGAAGGAGAGGATACGGATGGCGCTAGTGATGCCATCAGTACCATTGAGTCGAAAGGAGACGGTGTTCGCGCCGGCTTGGACGAGCTCCGGAGGGAGCGGGACGGCGAAGCGGATGGTGCTGTTGATCCCGCCGATGCCGCCCTGTCCTTTTTCGGGCTCCTGAATGGCAACTGTGTGGTTGTAGACATTCGTCCAATCCCCGTCATTGACCCTGACGGAAACCTGGCCGCCGAATCGAATGTTGTGTATTTGGGCGTAAAGCCATTCGGCCGCATTGGCACCGCCCGGAACATTGACGGTGACTGTTTCAGTCATCGGTTTAGCGGTGTAGGTGAATACCCGAATCGGAAGTTGAATCCCGGCTGAGGCGGAAAATGTCCCCGTCGCCACCATCAGTCCGATCAAGATCGGGAGTCTGCTTTTATTGCGCCAAGCGGGTGTGAAACGGAGTAATGGGTTGCGAAACATCAGGGGTCTAAGGAAGAAACGCTCCACGCGCCGCCTTGTGGACAAAGGGAAAACTCGAATGCGGTGCGGACGCTAGCTTCTTTGGGCGCTGAAGGCCACGGAGGCAGCAACGATCAAAAGTGCGACTCCGAAAAAGAAGGCGGCCCCGGGGAGATAGACCGGCGCTTTCTCGCTGATGAAATAGCCGAAAATGGCAGTGAGAACGGGCGGGGCGACGATGCCGGCGAGGCTTTGAAGGCTTGTGACCATTCCCTGGATCCAACCCTGTTCATCGTCGCCGACACTCCGCGAAAGCAATCCTTGCATGGCGGGAGTGACGAAGCCACCGACAGAACCGAGGACGATGATGGGATAAACCATCCACCCCGACGGTGAAAGCCCGTAGCCGAGCATGGACAGAGCCATCGCGGCGATGCCGAGGAACATGGTTCTTTTCTCTCCAAGCGCGGGCATGAGTTTTCGTCCGACGAATCCCTGCATGATCATCGCCATGACGCCGACGAACGCGAGCGACCCGCCGATCTGCACGGTGGTCCACTCATAACGGTGCGCGGTGTAAAGCACCCAGACGCTTTGATAGACATAGTGGGCGATGTTGACGATGAGGAGAGAAAGAGAAAGACCAAGAATCAATTTGCTGCGACCGAGGCCGCGGAGGGAACGGAAGGGGTTTGCATTGTTCCAACTGAACGGGCGTCGATTTTCTGGCTTCAACGACTCGGGCAGAATCAAAAGGCCGTAGAGCCAGCTCACGAGAGTGAGGCTACCGGCAACGATGAATGGGAGGCGGAGATTGATCCCGCCGAGGAGGCCGCCGATCGCGGGACCAATGGCAAAGCCAAGTCCGAAGGCCGCGCCGACAAGCGCAAAGTTTGCCGCGCGCTTTTCGGGCGGACTGACGTCGGCGATGTAGGCCGTTGCTGCGGAAAAATTCGCCCCCGTCACTCCCGAAATAATGCGACCGAGAAAAAACCATGTCAGTGTGGGCGCCCAAGCGAGGAGGAAGTAGTCGAGACCAGCGCCTAACAAAGCGAAAAGAATCACCGGTCGTCGGCCAACCTTGTCAGAGAGAGACCCCAAAAGCGGCGCACAAAGGAACTGCGCGAGGCAATAAAGCGCTACCAAAAGCCCGTAAATCAAAGCCGCAGAGTCCGTCCCGCCGCCATGCAATTGTTCGACCAACTTGGGCAAAATCGGCACGACGATGCCGATCCCAAGGATATCGAGGAAGAGGGTGACAAAGATAAACGCGAGGGCAGGCCGCCGTGCCATGGGGCGGAGTCTGGCACCAAAGCGCGGATCTGCGAGGAGTTTCCTGTGATTTGAGAAGGGGGGTTGTTTGGAAGATAGCTCCCATTTTCGCCGAGCGCCGGGTGGGGCGTCATCGCCGGAGTTGGAGGATGTCGCTGTTCAATATGGCTGACAACGGCTGTCCGCATGGACAAGAGAAAGCACGCTAAAGGCGGATTGGATGACCCATTGCCTTGCCAATGGCAGGTAACCTGCTTTAGCGTTTCGAGAGTGGGTCGCGGTTGGATGTGACGCAGCTCCCATGAAGACTAATCCTGAGAGTTCCGCGGTGCGCGGGATGGCGTTGATTACGACGCTATTCCTTCTCGCCATGTTCTCTATCCTGGTCGTTGCATTTTTCGAGAGTGCGGGGAACGAACGCGCGGCGGCGTCACACATCGAAAACGCGCAGCGTGCGAAGTTGATTGCGCAGGGCGCCATCGCACATGGAATCGATATCTTGCGCACGAACATTCCCGACCCTGCTCTTATTTCGGAAGCCGCGGGAAATGATGTCTGGGAGCAGCCGGAGTTTTCCAAGAACTATGCAGAGCAAGGGCGACCGTTCAGGAGAAAGGCTTCGGGCATAGCCGCCGCTCCACCCGAGTGGTGGGTGACCAATCCCGGGAGGTTGACTATCGTCGAGGAAGACGGAACGCATCGATACGTGGACCTGCATACCGGCGAGTTCCGTGGCGGCGGCAGTTCTGTCGCGAACGAGGTGTCGTTCGACCTGAATGCGCCGCTCGTCGGCGAGACGGAACCGGCAGTCTTGCCCGCGCACGGTGACGAAGTCGGACCGCCCGAGATGCGCGTGCAGTTTGTCAACGTTCTCGACGATCCTGGCCGCGCGCCGTCGAAGACGAATCCGATCATCGCGCGCTATGCCTTCTGGATGGACGACGAAACGGCGAAGTTGAACTACAATGTTGCCAGCGGAAAGCCGTCGCCGGCCGAGGACAGTCGGTTTCACCTCATGCTCGACGGAGGGATGATGACGCCGTTTTTTTGGCGCGGAACGCAGGAGACCCGCCGCGACAGCGTCGGAAGAAGGCCTTGGTCGCTGGGGCATCCGCGATCTGTGAATCTCGATGTCCTCCTCGATGCACCGGACAGCCTCGACCGCGACGATTTGCTCGACCACGTTTGGGTGCATGGGTTTTTCCGGTATCCGGAAGGGATTCTACGGTTTTTCGAGGAGGATTCGGGACTCGATCCCGCGGAGTGGTATCGGGAGAACCGGTTCAACCTCACGTTCTACTCGCGCGGTCCCGAGTTCAATCCCTTCGGGCGGTCGCGATTGTTCACGACGCACCATCCGCTCTCGCTCGAGGCGGGGCCAGCTTGCCAGCAGATATTTATCTATGACCCTAACGGAGCAAGAATTTTGAACTTCAACGCGCTCATGGGCGCGTTCGGAGCCAACGACGAGGGGATGATTGTCGACAGTGAAAAAGGAACCGTCTCCGCCGGTGGCATGATCAACCGGTGGCAGCTCGAAATGCTCATGCGATACATGGGGCGGCACTGGCCGGGGTATTCGAAGACCTTTATCGACAAGTATGGCGAGGAAGGTTGCCTGCAGATTTGTCTCAACATCTTGAACCTCGCGCGGTTCGCGACTTCGAACATGGACGACGTGAACGTGGGTCGGTTTTCAAAAGATTGGGCCGGGCGGACGGCAAGCCTCAGCTACGGACCGGAGGCGGCTGAACTTCGCCACGACGGAAAAGACGAGGAGCATGCGCATGAGTTGTCGCCTGAGCGTTACTACTGGCGATTCCGCATTCCCGGCGTGGAAGGAAACGGACGGGACGGAGAAGTGCTCATGCTGCCCCAGTCGCCGGGACCGCACGTGACGGAGATCGGGGTCGAGTTTCGCGTTCGCGAATCGCATGAAGGGGAAAGAATCCGGGATGACCCGATGACTTCGGTCACCCCCGAAGTCGATCCGGCGGGGAAACTTCCGGTGACGGCGGTTCCGCGGATCGTGGAATACCGGGTTGTTTGCGAGTATTACATGCCGCCGTTCTCGCCGCTCCTGCAACTGCGTTACTTCCCGTTGCTCGTCGATTACTTTGATCTGGAGATAAGCGGAAAGGGCGCGGCGCAGATCGCGGCGGAGGATTTTCCGGATGAAGTGCGCACCCGCGTCGGAGTTTATCATGCGGACGAGGAAAGGAATTCCACGGATTGGACCAAGGAGAATGCCAACGGGAGACTGGCAGTTTTGCCTCCGCAGAATGTCTATGTGGCTGGAGAGGAGATGGGGCTTAGTTATGGAGGTTCTCGCTTCAAGAATCCGCCGAGTCGTGTGCGAATCGACGGCCCGTGGCAAGCGGCGGGAGAGCGCGAGTATGAGGTGCCGGGCGTGACCGGTTCGAAAGATTCACCGAATTTCGAGCAATGGAGGCCGGTCGTCTTCGATGCGGCACGTCAAGGGACGGTGACCGTGACGAAGCTCGCGATTCGCGCCGGGACCAGCACTCTCGACGATGTTCATAACCCGCCACGCCAGATGATTCCGCTGGGAGAGACCCAGGACGATGTCTTGCTATTTCAAGATGAATTGGAGATCGACCTCGCCGCGAAAGGCGTGCAAGCCGGAATATACTGGGAAATCGCGGACCCACATCTCAGCGGACTGGCGAAGGAATGGATTCGAAATCCACACCATGAGCCCGACGCGCATTCGTTAGGATTTATCAACGAGATCGCCCGCGAGCCTGGGGAGGAATCGACCGAAAAGTCGAAATTGAAATATATCCAACGAGGCACCTACTGGGCGCGTTGGCGGCGGTTCATCGAGGCCTATCGCGGCGACGAATACTGGTCGAGGGGCCGCCTGAGCACGAAGGGTGTTTGGTCCTACATTCACACCGGCATGCAGGAAGGGAAGGCGTGGAGCACGTTGAGCCTGGAAGGAATCGATGAGCAAGATTCGCCGCCGGACTGGCTATTGCTGGAACTCATGGGCGCGACCTATCCGATGCAACACGACCAATGGATCAACGAACGCATCCTGCCTGACGAATTCTCGACCGTCTCCTTCATGAACAGCACGATGGGGCAGGTGAACCTCAACACGCGCATCTATCCGCGGAACCAGCACTTCCAACTCGAAGACCGCACGAAGCCGCTGGAGGGAGTGTTCAAGCATCTCCGGAGTGACGCGCAGATTGAATCGCTCCTTGCCTCGATCGTTGAATACCAGGCGGATAATTCCGTTTTTGAATACATCGGTGAAGTCTCGGAGGTTTCGGGTTACCGCGGCGATGGCGGCACCGCTTTTGAGCGTGAGAGCTTGTTGCGGAACATGGCGGGGT
The DNA here is from genome assembly GCA_039192745.1 of Verrucomicrobiota bacterium. GTDB lineage: Bacteria > Verrucomicrobiota > Verrucomicrobiia > Verrucomicrobiales > DEV007 > JBCCWV01. The sequence continues at coordinate 25,364 of JBCCWV010000038.1, forward strand.
GTTTGACGACGAACTCGAATACATTCGGCATGTGGGGCGTCGCGCAAACGGTGGCCAAGGCGAGGCGGAACGAGAACTACGGTCAATTTGAGAGCGGAGACACGGTCACGGGCCAGAAGCGTTTCTTCGCCATCATCGAACGGTATATCTGGCCGGGGAAAGATGGCATTCCGGGCAACGCGCATGTTGACGAAGGCGGAGTTTGGGACCGCGTCGCACAGCAAGACAAAAAGATCGCTCGCACGGGTTACTACGCGGACCGGCTTTTCAACCTCCCCGGTTCTCCGCCCCTCAAACGAGGAGTCGCGCACGACCGGAATCAGTCGCGTCTTGTTCTCGACAATGAAGGCACTTTCCCCGAGTTCGATGGTCCGGAAGAGGTTGGCTTTGACAAGATCGCTGAGTCGCGGCTTGGCAAGATCGTTTGGCGGAAGTCCTCACTCGAAGACGCCTACAATCCGCCGCAGCCGGTGGTGAAATACCGTGTTGTGTATTTTAAATACCTGGACTAATAGGACGCTCGCACAGAGGCACAGAGGCACAGAGGCACAGAGGCACGAAGGAGTATTTAGGTTTTTATAGTCTCAGCGCCTCAGCGCGGTTCATCAATGCAGTTCGTGGCTGAAGAATATCTTCATGTACTTCATCCCCTTCGCCTGATCGTAACCGCGTTCGAGATAGCGGTGGCTTTGGTCGATGAAGGCGGAGGAGAAAACGACCTCGGCGCCGGTATCGACGCGGACACGGCCCTTTAGTTTCTTCTTCGCCTTGCGGGCTTCGGGTTTTGAAATCTCAAAGCTGTCTTCCAACTCCACGCCGGTTTCGTTTTCGAATTGCTCCTTAAACTCCGAGATTTCCTCAACCATCTTCGGGCCGCCGAAGGATTCCGTGAAATCGTCGATCTCAAATTGATTGGCCTCGTTGAGGTAGGCGAGCGCGTTGTTCGCGACTTCGAGGCGTTTCTCTTCGTTCACCGTTTCGGGCATGCCGCTTTTGGCAAACTCGACGCACATCTCGCCGTAACGCTTGGTGAGGTATTCCTCGTTGCGCACGGCGATGGCGCCGGCGAACTCGTGGTTCCAGAAATGGGTGTGCCCGGATTTGTCGAAAAGATAAACGGCGTATCCATCTTCGCTTTGGTAGTCGAGGATGAGACAGCCCTTGTCGACCTTGTCAGGGGAGATGCCTTCCTGCGTTTTCAGCGTGAGGTCGCCGCCGTTTTCGCGGATCTGGAGGAACGGGACTTTCATTTCGCTCTTGATGAGGCAAAGCCCTTTCACGGCGTGACCGCCGATGATGATGCCATCGACGAGCGAGATGCAGAGGTCGCCGGACTTGATGTTCGGGTGGTTGGAAGTGGCGTAAAGGTGGCCCGCAATTTCCGAGGCGGCATCGATGAGCGGCGCGTCTTGGTTGAAGACCTGCGTGGCGATGCGAAAGAGCGGGTTGTCCTGCGGGCCGCGTTCGCCGTCGAGTTGATGAAGATCGAGCGAGCGGAAAGGCTTGAGGAAGCAGGTGGTGAGGAGATCGGCTTCGCGATCGTTGAACTTGCAGAGGTTCTTCGAAACAAGGAGCGGCTCTTCGCGGATGGGGTTGCCCACTTTGGCGAGGGCAAGGGCGGTGATGGCGGATTCGCTGAAGTTGACGTTGAGAGGCATGATGAGTTGGCGGCGATTGTCTGGTTGGTTTCGCCCGGATATAAAATCGGAGTTCGTCGTGAGCAAGAAGTGGAGTGTTCAGATTGGCGAAAGTTATTCACGTCGGGTGTGAATAAGCGGCGGCATCCGCACCATGAAGGGCATGAAGATCATGAAGTTGTTTTGGAGGATGGGTGCCTTTTGCAGATGAAGCGCGAGTGGCAAGTGGAGCGCCCGTGCCCTCACGGGCTTTGGAAAATGTCCGGCGAAGCCGCTGATTATTTTGGGGGGTCAGCGCGAGAGAGTATGTCGGCTGTCGCCGATTGGGTATCGGGGCCCGTGAGGGCACGGGCGCTCCGCTTGTGAGGATCGCTGAATGGTGATGTTGAGTGTTTTGGCGAGTTCGGTAGTATCCGGGTATGAAAATCCCCTTTTTGATCCTCTCTCTATTTCTCGCTTCCTCGTTCGCGGCGACGGCGGCTGACAGGCCAAACATCGTTTTCGCTTTCGCGGACGATTGGGGCCGTTATGCGAGTGCTTATGCAAAGACCGATGGACCGGGCACGCTCAATGATGTCCTCGATACGCCGAACTTCGATCGCATCGCGCGGGAGGGTGTCCTTTTCAACCATTGCTTTGTCACCGCGCCATCCTGCACCCCGTGCCGAAGCTCCCTTTTGTCGGGGCAATATTTCTTCCGCACGGGTCAGGGCGCGATTTTGCAGGGAGCGGAATGGGATGAATCGATTCCAAGCTGGCCGCTTCTGCTGGAGAAGGCCGGCTACCACTGTGGCGAAACCTACAAGGTATGGACACCGGGGATTCCGAGGGATGCACCATTTGGCGGCGGTCGCCTCGCTTACGAATCCGGCGGATCGACGTTCAACGGATTCTCCCAACTGGCGACGAGGCTCATCGAACAAGGCAAGACAGTGGACGAGGCGAAGGCCGTCCTGTTCGGTGAAGTCGATAAAAATTTCAGTTCCTTTCTGGAAGCCAGGGAAGAAGGGAAGCCGTTTTGTTACTGGTTCGGCCCGACGAACGTGCACCGGAAATGGATTCAGGGATCGGGTAAGAAGTTGTGGGGGATTGATCCGGATGAATTGAAAGGAAAGGTCCCGCCGTTCCTGCCGGACGTGCCCATTGTACGCGAAGATTTGGCGGATTACTTCGGCGAAGTCCACGCCTTTGATGCGGCACTCGGTCTGCTCGTGGCGAAACTTCAGGAGATCGGGGAGTATGAAAACACAATCATTGTTGTCAGCGGCGATCATGGCCCTCCGGGATTTCCGAACGGGAAGTGCAATCTCTATGACTTCGGGACATCGGTGCCGCTGGCGGTGCGTTGGCCGGGGAAGGGGAAACCAGGTCGCATTGTCGACGACTTCGTGAACATCAAGGATCTCGCGCCGACGTTTCTTGAGGCGGGTCGAGTGGCCATTCCGGAAGTGATGACCGGGAAAAGCATTGTGCCGGTCATGGACTCAAAGGAAGAGGGCTTTGTTGATCCCGAGAGAAACTGGGTTGTCACCGGTCGCGAACGCCACGTTGCCGAAGTGCGTCCGGGCGCGGTCGGCTATCCGCAACGGGCCATTCGCACCAATGAGTTTCTCTACATCGTGAACTTCAAGCCGGATCGTTACCCCATGGGGGACCCTTACAATGTCACCAAGGACAGCGAGCCAAGTTGGGATGAGCTGATCTCAAACACGTTCATCACCATGGGTGATCTCGACGCGAGCCCTACGAAAGCATGGGTGGTTCAGAACAGGAACGATCCTAAATGGAAACCCTTTTACGACATCACCGCCGGAAAGCGGCCTCGCGAAGAACTCTATGACTTAAAGAACGATCCCCATCAGATGAACAACGTGGCGGGAGAGGAAAAGTTCGCCGAAGTGAAAGCGGATCTGGAAGCACGGCTGATGGCAGAATTGAAAAGCGCCGAGGACCCGAGGCTCGCCGAAGGGAAGTCTATTTTTGACGCGCCTCCGTATGTCGGACCGCTCCCGGATCATCACAAGAACCGGCGAGCCCCGAAACAGAAGGGCAAAGGCAAGGGGACGAAATAACTGTTCATAAGAACAGTTTCAGACTACCATCCGGCATGAAGAACCTGAACAAAGTCATGCTGATTGGAAATCTGACCCGTGATCCGGAAGTGCGCGAGACCCCGCGTGGAGCCACGGTCGCCGAACTGGGGATTGCCTTAAACCGGACCATTCCGGGGGAAAACGGGGAAAAACGCGAGGAAACGACCTTCGTTGACGTCGTCCTGTGGAGCCGATTGGCCGAATTAGCTGGGAAATTCCTGAAAAAGGGCCGCTCTGTCTATATAGAGGGGCGCCTGCAGACGGACACTTGGGAAGACAGGGAGACCGGAAAACGCCGCTCAAAGACGAAAATCGTGGGAGAGAGGATGGAATTTGGAGACGCCCCGGCAAAATCTGGCGCCGACGGCGGCGAAAAGTCCCGCAGAAATCAGGGAACAGAGCGGTATCAGGAGGCCTAAATTCAAGAAATCCGAACGATTTATAAAAACTAGAATCCGAGGCGAAAAAAAAGCCGAAAAAAGTTCAAGAAAGAGCGATCTGCCGTTTGACCATAAAGGAAAATCGATTAGGATCGTCCTCCCCACCCGTCGGAACGAACGGGCTTCGCGGTTTTAACAAAGTCGATCGTCCACCACATGAGTGCGATCGGCTTTTTTGACCCCCGGGGAGGACGATCTTTGAGAACCTTCAAGAAGGAAAGACTAATTTGTGCGCTGCGTACTGCGAGGCTCTGCAAGGGGCAAGAAAGCAGTATGTGGTGTTAGGTTAGGAAAGCGCCTTTGATGGTGTTTTCCTTTCCCGTTTAATTTTCTGCAATACGCAGATTCCGATTTTTTTTACGGAGAGTTTGATTCTGGCTCAGAACGAACGCTGGCGGCGTGGATAAGACATGCAAGTCGAACGAGACAGAGGGAGCTTGCTCCCAATGTCTAGTGGCGAACGGGTGAGTAACACGTGAGCAACCTGCCCTGAAGTGGGGGATAGCCTTCCGAAAGGAAGATTAATACCGCATGTGATCGCAAGATTAAAGGTGCCTTCGGGTGCCGCTTCTGGATGGGCTCGCGGCCTATCAGCTTGTTGGTGAGGTAACGGCTCACCAAGGCTATGACGGGTAGCTGGTCTGAGAGGATGATCAGTCACACTGGAACTGAGACACGGTCCAGACACCTACGGGTGGCAGCA
>JBCCWV010000039.1:0-29927 GCA_039192745.1 Verrucomicrobiota bacterium
ATCGTTGTCCTCCAGCCTCGCCGGATCGCCGCACGGATGCTCGCCCGTCGCATTGCCCGTGAACGCGGAGTCCGAGTCGGTGACGAAGTGGGCTACCAAGTCCGTTTCGAGAACCATTCGGGTCGGAAAACGCGGATCGAACTCGTCACCGACGGATTGCTCGTTCGACGATTTCTGCGCGACCCTAAACTAGAGGGAACTTCGGTCATCGTTTTCGATGAATTTCATGAACGAGGACTGGAGTCGGACCTCGCTCTTGCCCTCGCATTGCAGGCCCAGGAATCTCTCCGACCGGATCTAAAAATCGTGGTCATGTCGGCGACGTTGGACACCGGTCGAGTCGCCGAGTTTCTCGAAACCGAAAACATCCTCGAAACTGAATCCCGCGAGTTTCCCGTCGAGGTTTGTCATCAACCTCTCCGGGCCGGCAATCAGGAAGATGCCTGGGACGCGGCAAAGCGCGCGCTTGAAGCATTTCGTCCGATCATGGGTGACGACGGACACGCGCTTGTCTTCATGCCGGGCGTGTTCGAAATCCGGCGAACGATTGAAGCCTTGAAACGATCCAAGGCCACCAAGGGAATGGACGTGCTGCCGCTTTACGGTGATCTTCCTCCGGACCAGCAAGACGCTGCGGTCGAACCGAGTTCACGACAAAAGGTCATCGTCGCGACCAACGTCGCGGAAACATCGCTGACTATTGACGGCGTGCGGTTGGTGATCGACTCCGGGCTTGCCCGCATCGCGGATTTTGATCCACGCCGCGAGATCAACACGCTGACGATTCAAAAAATCGCCCGCGACTCCGCCGACCAACGTGCGGGCCGCGCCGGTCGAACCGGCCCCGGCACTGCGGTCCAGCTATGGTCGGAAGCGGACCACGGAAAGCGGACCTCGGGAACACCACCGGAAATCGAACGACTTGATCTTGCCGAGTTGCTTCTCTTTTTAAAAGCGTCCGGCGTTCGCGAGGCCGCCGATTTGCGATGGATGACGCCGCCGCCGACCGAGGCGCTGGAGAAGGCACGGATTCTCCTGCGACAGTTCGGAGCCATTGATGAGGAAAACGTCATCACGGAAACCGGGCATCACATGGCAAAACTGCCGCTTCATCCGCGATTCGCCCGCCTCATGCTGGCCGCCAACGATCTTGGATGCGTGAACGAAGCCGCGCTCGCCGCCGCCGTTTGCCAGGGCAAGAGCCTTTGGACGCGCAACCCGGGCAAGGAAACGCTCCGCTGGCGCGAGCGGTTTTTCGAAGACGGCGACACCAGCGATTTCCAGCCACTGCTGCGCGCCTGGACGTTCGCCCGCGAGTGCCGGTTCGACCGGAACCAATGCGAAGGTCATGGAATTCACGCCAACGCCGCCCGCGAAGCCGGAAAAATTGCCGCGGAGTTGGTGAAGTCTCTTGGGGGAAGTGCGGACAACTCACCACCCGAAAAAAACGCACTCGCGAAGTCACTGCTCATCGCATTCTCAGACCATCTCGCCGTTCGCAAAAGCAGTTCCACCCTTGCCTGTCACGTGAGCGGTGGTCGCAGTGGAACACTAGAAAAGGATTCCATCGCCCGTCACGGAATGATCTCCGTTTGCGCTGAAATTGCCGAAGTCGAGGGCAAAACACTGCAGACCAATCTCCGACTCGCGACCCTTATCGAGGAAGACTGGATCCGGGAACAGTTTCCCCACGATTTCACCCACGACGACGAAGCGGTTTGGGAAGAATCAGAACGTCGCGTTATCCGCCGGGAGGCGACCAAGTTTCGCGACCTTGTTCTCGCTTCGAAAATCAAAGGCGATCCTCATCCCGAAAAAGCGGCGGAGATTCTCGCAGCGGAGGTTACTGCCGGGCGATTAAGATTGAAGAACTGGGACAACTCCGTCGAGCAATGGATCGCCCGCCTCAATTCGCTCGCGGAGTGGATGCCGGAATTGGAACTTCCTCGTGTCGGCGAAGAAGACCGTCGATGGATTGTCACCCAGGTCTGCCTCGGCGCGACCCGCTACAAGGAGATCAAGGACCGGCCAGTCTTCCCCGTCTTAAAAGACTGGCTCTCCGCACCGCAGCACGCCGCCCTCGAATCATTCGCGCCGGAACGAATTACTCTCGCCAACGGCAGAAAGGTCAAGGTCGTCTATCAAACCGACGAACCTCCCCTCCTCCGCGCCAAGCTGCAGCACCTCTACGATGTCGACGAGAATCCGCGTATTGCCGACGGCCGTGTGCCCGTCGTGGCGGAGATTCTCGCCCCGAATCAGCGGCCCGTGCAGAAAACCGCGGATCTGGCAGGCTTCTGGGCCAACAGCTACGAGGCGGTCAAATCGCAGCTTCGCGGCCGTTATCCGAAGCACGAATGGCGCTGATCGCTAAAATACCGCAAGCGGGAATAAGCCCCCGGATTTTTGACTCTCATAGCCAGAATCCACTTGATGATGACGGCAACACTCACATATCCTCCGACGTTTTTCTCCCAGTGCCCGGAAAATGACCGGCCATGCCGGGAGGCACTCAAGAAACGTCAGGAAAAAACCGTGTCCCTCGACTCGCAACAACTCGTCGACGACTACTACCAGCCGCTCTATCGCTTTGCTTACAGCTTGGCAAAAAATGAGCCGGACGCTGTCGATCTCGTTCAACAGACTTTCCTTCGCTGGGGCCAAAAAGGTCACACGTTGCGTGACACGTCCAAGGTGAAGAGCTGGTTGTTCACCACTCTCCATCGCGAATTTCTTGGAGGCCGCCGCCGGATCACCAAGTTTCCCAACATCGACATCGAAGCCGTCGAACACGAACTTCCGACCATTGAGTCGAACACCGTGAACGAGATGGATGCCAGCATGGTTGTCGATGCCCTCCAACAAGTGGACGAAAAGTTCCGCTCCGCCCTCTCTCTTTTCTTTCTCAAGGAACTTCCCTACAAGGAAATCGCCGACGTCCTCGACGTCCCCATCGGAACCGTCATGTCACGCATTTCCCGAGGGAAAGCCCAACTCAAATCTGTCCTCGCAAAAGCTATCGCCGAAGCATCGGCATAAGATATATTCATTGAAAGAAAAATGGAACTCGATCGCGCCAAGGAAATTCTCATGAGCATCGATACTCAGGACCCGCCTCGCCAAGAGCCGGGAGTTGAGGAAGCGTTGTCATTGGCAGAGTCGGACGCCGAACTCCAGTCGTGGCTGGAGTCGGAGCAGTCTCTCGACGCCGCGATGAATGAAAGACTTCAGTCCGTCGAAATTCCGGCCGGACTGCGGGACCAACTTCTCTCGACAGTGGCCTCCGCGAAGCCTGAGGGAGGGAAAATCATCGGATTTCCGCCGGTATTGCTCGCCGCCGCCGCCGCTGTTGTGCTGCTCGGCATCATCGGAATCTCGAACATGTTCTTCGGAGGTAATTCTATCGAACAGACGGGACCAATCTCCTTTGCTTCGTTCCAGAACACCATGGCGGACATGACGCACAGCCGCTCGGTGAACCTCACGCACTACAACAAGGATTTCACCAACCTTCAGAATTGGGTCGACGAAAATGGAGGCCCATCGACTCCGAGTTGTGAGAAACTCGCGGCGAAAAAGAGCAACGGTTGCGCCTTCATTGAATGGGGCGACCAGAAAGTCGCCGTCTTCTGCATCGACGCCGACAAGGACAAACGCGTCCACATGTTCGTCCTTGATCGCAATGAATTTCCGTCGCTTCCCAGTGACGAGGAGATGAAGTCCGTCGCACGGAAAAACGGTCTCGAAACGGCGGGATGGGCCGACGAGGAGAGTGTTTACATCGTTGTGGGCCAGGATGAGGAGACCCGGGTCAGCGATTTCTTTTAGCCTGAATCTCTCCGACGGACCGCGGATGTCCACATCCGCTCGAATTACTACGGTGCAACGCCCCGCACTGATTCCTCCACATGCTTTGCGACGCCGGAATGTGGCTTGTGCTCGTCCACCGGAATTGCTTCCCTTCGGTCAGGAGGCGTGATGCGGATGTGGACATCCGCGGTCCGCTTCTTATCAGCGTTCCGAAGGAAGTCCGGCATTTATCCTTCGCTCGCCAAAACCTCACTTCTCGCGCATGACGAGAACCCCGCCCTCCGTGCCGAACTCGATTTCTTCGAGAAAAAGTTTCGCCGGAACATCGTCCGGACGATCTTCGAGGCACTTCTCAAAAATCTCCTTCGCCTCTCCCACCCTGCCCGCACGAAACGCTTCCAGCCCCGTTTCATACAGCTCAAGAAAGGCCGCCTCATCGGGCGGAAGCACCTCTTCCTGCTTCCCAATCACGGAAAACAACGCCGCCGCCTCGGATTTCCCCTTCGTCTGAATATCCCCGAGGCTGCGCAGTCGGAATTCCTTGTCCGTGTATTGCGCGACGGATTCGCTGATAAGCGTCTTGGAACCGAATTTCTTCGTGAGTCCCTCGAGACGGGCTGCTTGGTTCACCGGGTCACCGATCACCGTGAGTTCCTGTTTCCCCTCCGACCCCATCTGCCCGAAAATCGCCTCGCCAAAGTTCAATCCGATCCCAATGGCAAACGCATCCCGTTTCTCCGCAAGCCACTTTTGGTTCAACTCGTCGAGTTTCTCATGCATCTCGGTCGCCGCTGCGACGGCATTCTTGGCGTCCTGTTCCGCCCCGAGACTTTCCACCGGATTCCAAACCGCCATCACGGCGTCGCCGATGAACTTGTCGACGATGCCATTGTGTTTTTCCACGATCTCCACCATGGCGGTGAGGTATTCCTTGAGTTGTGACACCAGCTGAATCGGATCGTCATTCTCCGACCGCGTCGTGAATCCACGAATGTCCGAAAAGAGAATCGTCACCGGCACACGCTGCCCCGGAATGCTCGAGTAAAAATCTTCCGGCCGGTCAAGAATGTGCTTCGCCATCTTAGGCGACATCTGCCGCTCCAGGGTGCGACGAAGACGGGCCTTCTCGAATCGCTCTGTAGTGAACCTGTAGCCATAACAAACAAGACCTGAAAAACTAAATGTAGCCAGAGGAGGAAAAGCCCCGAGCAAGTGCGCTCCAGGGTTATAAGCAGGAATGACGACAACAACGTAGTAGCCAATCATGAACCCAAAGAGGGCGACGAGACCAAGAATCGGGCGATTAAACACAAATGCGAAAAGGAAAGCAATCAGTCCAAAAATCAGAACCAACCCGAGCATCTCCAGCAGCGACCACCTGGTGTAGAACTCATTTTCTAGCGCGGCCGCGAGAACATTCATCTGCAGATGCGGACCTAGAATTTCTCCTTCTGGAGTATCCACAACATCATGAAAATAAGCGACTGAGGTGCCACCCACATACACAATCTTATCTTTGAAGAATTCTCCACCACCGTAGTTCTTTTCCCAAAAACCCTCATGGAAGACTGTGTATAAAGGGATGGGCTCATAGGCAGATTCCCCGATTTGGTTACGCATGTTCGTGTAGCGAAAATGCTGCGGACCCAGAGAATCTGGAATCTTGGAAGTCTCGCCAAGTTGTTTAAGCGTTGCCGCCGCGAGTGAGTGGTATATCGGAGACTGCGGTCGATGATCGAAGCGGTGATAGAAATGAGCTGAACGAACTCGATCATCCTCGTCAGGAAAGTAATTCACGAAGCCAACCCTCGGATCATCTGCTCCTTTCCACTCGAGCACGGTATCTGAAGGAACCTCCATTCTCGGAACAGTGGTTGTTTGACCAACCTCTGGTTCATGAATATTCATCCCCACTACCACTTTCTGAGGAAACCTATCAATCACCTCTTTCAACTCAGCGTCCCCCTCTCCTCTTGACGGGAAGAGAATATCGAAAACAACAATCCTTGCCCCCGCTTGGACAAGTTTTTCCACCAGCGCGCCGTAAACACGGCGGGGAAAAGGAAAGCCAAAGGACATGTCGTCGAGTGAGGGATCGGCAAGAATTTCCTCCTCATCCAACAAGTCGATAATGTTCAATGAGTCTTGGTCTATCCCAATCAAGACCATGTCTTCCCGAACCTCAGTCTTCTTCCCTCCATAATTCCGAATAACGTCTCCGGCCAAATACTCGATTTTCCTCAACCACTCCGGATCATTCCAAACCAAGACGGACACGACAACAGCCGTGAAACCGCAGATAAGCGCGTTGGGAATCAGATGCTTTGTTCTGGAAGTGCTCCGCATTAATGACAGTTTGACTGACGCTCCCTATCAACGAGCACACTCCCCGCTTTGACAACTCCGATGGCACGCCACGAGAACACACCTGTCGCGTTGACGATCGCCGGTTCCGACTGCTCGGCGGGGGCCGGACTGCAGGCGGATTTGAAGGCTTTTTCGGCCTTCGGTGTTTATGGACTCACCGCGGTGACATGTGTCGTTTCCGAGGTGCCGGGCAAGGTTTCGCGGATCGACCCCGTCGAGCCCTCACTTTTGCAGGACCAATTGCATCTTCTCTTCGACGCTTTCCCCATCGCCGCCGTGAAAACGGGATTGCTTTGCTCTGAATCACACGTCTCGACGGTTTGCGATTTTCTCGGGTCACTTGGAGACCACCGACCTCCCATCATCGTCGATCCTGTCATGGTGGCGACGAGTGGGGACACTTTGCTCGAAGACGGAGCCATAAAAACCTATCAAGACCAACTCTTCCCCATCGCGACCCTCATCACACCCAACCTGAGTGAAGCGAGTTTCCTCTTGGATCATGAAATCTCGTCAGTCACGGAAATGAAAATGTCTGCTCATGAACTTCGCGACCGGCACGGCGCGAACGTCCTGCTCAAGGGCGGCCATCTCGGTGGTGACGAGGCGACGGATGTCCTCGTTCATCAGGAAGGCGAAGACACATTTTCCGCCCCATTTACCCACGGCGTGCAAACTCACGGTACCGGTTGCACCTACTCCGCCGCCATCGCCGCCAACCTCGCGCTCGGTCACGACCTCGTTCCGTCGATTCGTCGCGCGAAAGCTTTTGTTTCCGCCGCGATCGCCAACTACCATCAGTGGCGCGTTGGAGACGACTCAATCGACGCCTTGAACCATGCGGTGGATTTTACTCTTCCTGATTCCTGAATTCGCATTTGCGACGCCACCCGCCTCAACCGCTGATGGATTGAGTCAGGGCCAAATCCAGAACGCCTTCCGTGCTCTGCGGCAAGACTACATCGAGGAAGACGAACTCTCCTTTCTCGAAATCAACCGCGCCGCTCTCGCCGGAATCTTGGAATCGCTCGGTCAAAATGCCCAACTGATCACTGAATCTCCGCCGAAAACCCCGGCCGATACACCAGCCGTGGAATCCTTTGCCCCGCTTGCCGGTTATTTCAGACCGATTGGTTTTCAGATTCAAGAGCTGGAGTCCTTCGACAAAGCGCTTGAGGATTTCACCGCCGATGGTGCCTCAACCCTCGTGCTAGACCTGCGTTACCCCAACCAAGCCCCCGAATTCGCGGACTGTTTGCAGTTTCTGAACCGCTTTCTTCCCGAAAACACGATGGCCTTCAAGATCGGACGGGACGGCAACACCTTCGAAGAGTTTGCCACACAACCCGCACCGCATTCCTGGGAAGGCGAAATCATTCTTCTGGTCGATAGCGACACATCTCCCGGCGCAGAAGTCGTCGCCCACTGCCTCATTCACCATCTCGCTGGACGCGTGCTCACCCTTGGTTCACCCACCATGGGAAACGCGGCTGAATATTCGATCGTGCCTCTTAGCGATGACGTTCAGCTTCGCTTCGCTTCTTCCAGCCTCTACCTCGCCGACGGGACGCGATTATTCCGCCGTCCGGTAACTCCAGAAATCCACGTTTCCGTTTTTCCCGCGATCAAACGAGGAGTCTTTGCCCAATCCCGCGAAATCGGACTCAAGCCGTTCATTGAGGACATTGAGCGCTCGTTCCTGAACGAGGCGGCTCTCGTCGCCGGAACCAATCCGGAACTCGCCTTGAAAATTCAGAACAAATCCTCCGAAGCGGAATCCATTGAGGTTCAGCCTCTTCAGGACCGATGCCTGCAACTCGCGCTGGATTTTGCGCGCATCCGCTCCGCCTTGAAAGCACCATCCGACTAAACCGGAATCAGCCCGTTCCCCTTTTCCGCCCCAATTGTTGTCGGCGGACCGTGCCCGGAGAGAACATTCGTCGTATCAGGTAATGGCCACAATTTTTCGCGGATGCCTTGAAACAAATCTTGCGCGTTACCGTGCGGCAAGTCCGTTCTCCCATAGCCACCACACATGAGCACATCACCGACGAACATCACCCCGGAGTCCGTATCGTAGAAACAAACGCTGTCCGGCGAATGACCCGGAACATGCAACAACTTCAAAGTCAGCCCTGCTATCTCCACCGTCACAGCCTCTCCGTCATTCTCCAAAACATGATCCACTTCAAACGGCTCGATCTTATCAATCACCCCGGCCTCTGCGGCCCACTTTTCGAGCGTCAGGTCCCCGGACACGGCAGACCACGCAAACACCTTGAAACCGAATTCCTTCACCAGCAACCCCGCATCCTCAACGTGATCGAAGTGTTGATGTGTCAGGAAAAGCGCATCCGGCTTTGCCCCCTGACTCTTGACCCACTCGGAGATACCAAGCGGCGCATCAACCAGAATCCTCTGCCCATTTTCCGGATTCCTCACCAAATACCCGTTGGTGGAACAAAATCCGCCGCAGAAAGCGCTAATTTCGAGCATATCTTTAGAATTCGACACCAATGAATTGTGTGGACATCGTCATTACCATGCAGGATCGTTTCTCTCCGCCGGGACCAACGCGTGTGCGCAGCCGGATCCGACGGGACTCCACGAGCCGTGAATGGTCCGTCTGCGGAACTTGCCCGGAATTCGTATGGAATCAACTTGGGCAAAACCAACCCTCTCAATAAGCCTTGCAGAACATGAATTCAGTCAGGAATTTTATATTCACTGTCGCCGCCCTCTCTTTCGGGGCATCGCTTCAAACATCGGCCAACGCCGAAACAGACTACGGCCAAGTTTCGCAATACGTGGCCAACATGCTGCAGAACAATCACTACTCGCGGCGTGACTTCGATGATGAGGTTTCTGCCGAACTGCTCTACGCCTACCTGAAGTTCCTCGATTATAACAAGCTCTACTTCACCCAGGAAGACGTTGCGAAATTTGAAAAGAAATACGGCAAGTCTCTCGATGACTACGTCCTCGCCGAGGCCGACATCTCACCCGCGCAGGAAATTTATTCCCTCTTCGAGAAGCGGGTCGAAGACCGCGTGAAGATGATTGAGGAAACCCTCGAGAACAGCGAATTTACCTTCGACAGCGACCGCAGCGTTGAGCGCCGGAGAAAGGATTCTCCGTGGCCGAAAAACAAGGCCGACGCCGACGAAATCTGGTCGCGCATCCTCGAAGGCCAGCTCCTCGACGAAGAAATCCGTAAGCGCAACGCGGAGGAAAATGCGGACAAGGACAAGCCCGCGAAGAAAGACGAGGAGGAAGAGGAGAAAAAGAAGACCCCAAAGGAGCAAATTCTCGAGCGGTACTCCCGCTTCTACAAGAGCCTTGAAGAGAACGACGAGGAGGACATCTGCAATTACTTCCTCTCCGCTCTGGCCACTGTTTACGATCCGCATTCGGAATACTTGAGTCAATCCGAGCTGGAGAACTTCACCATAGGAATGAACAACCAGCTCTTTGGGATCGGCGCTCTTCTCGGCATGGATGAAGGCGCGGCCAAGATCCAAGGACTCGTCGTCAATGGCCCCGCCGAAAAAGCCGGCGAACTGAAGGTCAATGACCGCATCGTTGGCGTGGCCCAAGGGGAGGACGGCGAAATGGTCGATATCCTCTACATGAAACTCAACGACATCGTCGAAATGATCCGAGGCAAGGCGGGAACCAAAGTGCGCCTGGAGGTGATCCCCGCTGCGTCCGCCGATGATTCCCAGACGAAAGAAATCGTCATCGTCCGAGACAAGGTTGAGCTAAAAGACAAACTCGCGAACGCCGATCTCGTCGAAACGGTCGATTCGAAAGGACGCCAAATTCGCCTCGGTTGGATTTACCTCTACTCGTTCTATGCGGATATGGACAAGCATCTGGTAAGCACGACCCGCGACGTCCGCCTCCTTCTCGACCGTCTGATGAAGGAGAACATCCAAGGGCTCGTCCTCGACCTCCGCGGCAACGGCGGGGGTGCCCTCGAAGAAGCTATCGACCTCACCGGGCTCTTCATCAAAAAGGGTCCCGTCGTCCAAGCGAAGGACTGGAGGGGCAAAAAGTCCAACCGGGACTCGACGAACCACTGGCCGGTCTATGACGGTCCAATGATCGTCCTCGTGGACAAGGTGAGTGCCTCCGCGAGCGAGATTCTCGCCGCCGCGCTTCAGGACTACGAAAGGGCTGTCATCGTCGGAGACAGCGCGACGTTCGGAAAAGGGACCGTGCAGACCATCATGAATGTCGCCCGTTACATGCCGATCCTCGCGGACAAGCAGCGTGCGGGAGCCCTCAAGGTCACCATCCAGAAATTCTACCGCATCAACGGCGGATCAACGCAGTTGAAGGGTGTGACTCCGGACATCGTTCTCCCCTCCTATCGGGACATTGCCGAAACAGGAGAGCAATACCTTGAGAATCCATTGGAATTCGACCGCATTGAAGCACGCCCGTATAACACCTTCACGGACAATTCTCTCCCAGTTGAGAGCCTCGCCGAAGCCTCGAAGAAGCGCATTGCCCAAGATGTGGACTTCTTGCAACTCAAGGAGGACATCGCACGCCTTCGCCGCGAATATGAAGAAAACTCCGTGTCCCTCAATCTTGAGCAACGCCTCGCAGAGAACGCCGAACTCAAGGAGCAGCGCCGCGAACGCATCAAGGAACGCCGTGACCGTTACGCGAAAATCGAAGAGGCCGAGAAAGGGAAACTGAATATCTACAAACTGACCTTGGACAACGTGGACGCTGAGGAACTCGTCCCTCTCTCTGACTTCGACGAGGAACGCTTCTCCGGCATGATCCGCCCAAAAACCGACGACGACCGCAAACTCGAAGACAAGGAGCCAGACGCCCCCAGCGGCCTCGACTTTGTCCGCCGGGAAACCATCCACTCGCTCGTCGACCTCATCGAACTGACCGCGGCAGCCCAAACAGCAAAGGTCACCAACGAGTCCAGCGGAAGCTGATCCACAGAGTTCAGCAATAGGTCCGATAGATGTGCACGGCGACTTGGTGGAGGCCGGACCTAAACTCCACGGCTTATCGCCTTCTCTTCAACCGAGACGAGTCCAAGCAACGGGGACCAGCCACCCCTCCTGTTGAACAATCAACCGGAGCCGGAACGCGATTCATTGCGCCCATCGACTCTGATCGCGGGGGCACCTGGCTGCTCGTCAACGAGTTCGGACTCACCCTCGCCATCCTCAATCACTATGCGGCGGCGGTACGAGAGAACTCGACAGCCGAACGGAGAAGTCGTGGTGAAATTCCGCTGATACTCGCCGATTGCGCCCATCCGCAGGAAGTCGCGAAGAAGTTTACCTCCCTCGAGAGCGCGGAATTCCGCCCGTTTTTCCTTCTCGTGATATCCCCGGCAGACGGTCCGCAGGTTCACGAATGGGACGGTGCCGAACTCCAATCCAGGCAGACTATCTCCCCGCCGTTTACCACTTCCTCCTACGAGTCGGCGCGCGTCATCCGCTCCCGTATCGATCAATTCCAACGCATCGCCGGGCCTGCCGCCGACGCCGATGCTCTCGAAGAATACCACCTAAGCATGAACGCCAATGACGGAGCCATCGGTGTCCGCATGCGTCGCCCCGACGCTCAAACAGTCAGTTTTTCGCGCGTCATTGTGAACGATGAATTCGTCCAGTTCGACTACCGTCCGGAGACTCCTGACTCCACGAAAATCCTCGACGAAGTCACCGTCAAACTGCGCCGCAAGTGACCATCCGGAGTTTCACCGCCGCTCGTACCACGCAAACCGAATGGGATGATCATGCCGTTCCGGTTTTCCTCGATCCACCTCGTGAGTCATCTGCCACCTATCTCCTGCCACTTCCGGAAACACGGCCTTCCCCTCGATATTCGCCCCAACATGTGTAAGAACCAGTCGCGTGGCCCGCGGCATCGCCGCGGCGTAGATCGAAGCGCCGCCACACACCATCAAGTTCGACTCACCCGCATCCCGTGCCGCACGACAGGCGTCTTCCACCGAGGAAACGACGGCGAAAGCTTCGTCATGCTTCCATGAAGCGTCCCTTGTCAAAACCACCGGTCGCTCGGTCCGGAACCAGCCGATCATCTCTTCGAAGGTCCGGCGCCCAAGCAGAATCACGTGGTTGGCGACCGTCTTGCGGAAATGCTGGCTGTCACGAGGAAGATCCCACGGGATACCGTCGCCGGTACCGATCACGCGATTCGCCGCCACTGCGGAGACGAGCGTGACTTCCTTCACGCCATCGCGCGACTCCTGCATATCCACTCTCCGGCAAAACCAATTAAGGCGTCTCCGGGGGAGGCGGAGGTGTCAGGAACTTCTGGTATTCCGAAGGAAGCGGAGTCCCGGGATGGAGCTTGGTGAAGAGAACGGCCAGCGAATACGCTTCTCTTTTCTTCATGTCGATCTCCGGCAGTTCCGGGTCCTTTGCGAGAACAGCGAGCGAGTTCAGAAGCGAATCCTTCACGACCGCCGACTCATTTCCAAAGGTCAAAGTCATGCCGCGGGCGAAGTCATTCAAAGCCACCGTCCTCACCCTCTTCAACTCGGCGGTTCGCTCCGCGATTTCAGGCGCGTCCCTCTCATCTTCTTTGGCAACCAATGCTTTGATCTCCTCCTCTTCCTTCTCTCCGAGGTTTTTCGCAGCGATACCGCGAAGGAAGGACACCTGCATGAGAGTCGGAGGCTCCAACTCCCTGAACGGAAGTCCAGACGGGCGAACGATTCCCGCCGGAATATCTGACTCCTCGATCTCGTAACTTTCCGCAATAAGTTGCAGAGCGGAGAAGAGTCCATTCCCAAGATGCCCCCAGGCACTGTAGAGCTTGGTTTGAATCGCGTAGCGTTCACTCAAGTTGGCTCGCTGCAGGTTTTCGTATTCCTTCGCGAGCTCCTCAAACTTTCCGAGGCGACGAAGACACTCGCACTCCCGGAATTTGGCAATTCCAGGGAAGCTGTCCTCAATGTCCCGCAGTTCGTAGTACTTCTTGAAAAAGGCATTGTAGGCGGCTGCCGCTTCTTCCCAGCGGCGGCGATTGTAGAGATCATTCGCCTGTCGCCACTCGTCGGGCTCGCGCCACTCGATGCTTTCGATATCTGAATAGGGAAATTGCTTGGCCTGAACGCCGGAAGCGTAGCGGCTTTCCATGATGCCGTCTTCGTAGCTTCCCACCACGTAAACCGCCACGTTCGAGCCATCGGGCTTCGTGATGTTTGCCGCGATTGAGGGGATGTTCTGCGCGACTCCCTTGGTCGCAATCGCGAGGAGGGAAGTCAAAAAGAGCGGGAGAATTACTTTTGTCTTCATTGGAAAAAATGGGTCAGAGTTTCTTGGTCACGCTTCTTCTTCGCCGCTCCGCACGTCTGGCTCGTCCTTTCCAAGGTCGACTTTCCATTGCTCGTAAAGCTTGACGGCAGCGCCGATATTATCGTCGGGATCCTCTTCGTGCCCTTGGAACTTCCACATGCGTTTTACCATGAGTTTGATGATGGTGTAGGCGTTTTCACGCTCGTTTCTGTTCCATTGAATCTCAGCTGTCCTGCGCCATGCGGGCGCGGAATAGCGGATGAATTGCATGTACTTCGTGTAGCAACGCGAGTAAGCTACCGACGCCTCGGCCATCTTCTCGGGGTCTCCCTTCGATCCCATCTCCCGGGCGTAGCCGAGGGAATACCAAGCCTCCGCATTGAACCGGTTGAAGGACTTGTTCTGCGTGTACTCTTCCCAGAACTTTTCCGCTTCAGGCCACAACTCCAGCCCTCCAAAACTCCGCCCGATGTCCGCGAGAATCTCTTCCTGCTGGTTTCTGTCGCCCACGTTCTTGAGCTTCTCATAAAATTCGACCGCCTCCTTCATTCCCGCCGCATTCCCCTGCTCGACGGCTTTCGCCATGCCGATTTTCGCAAGTCCCCAGTAGGCGTAACCCTTTGTTGCTTCTCCCGCAGCTTCCCCACGATTCACAATCTCCGCAAACCATGGTTCCGCAGCAGGAAGCTCTCCGCCCTCGATCATGAAACGACCGATACTGTAGAGCAGATAGGGCGCGAGGTCGGATTTGTCGAAATCCTGCAAGGCGTTCATGGTCACCTTGATCTCCGCATTCTTTCGTGGTCCCTCCTCGTATTTTTCCTGAATCGTGCTCACGCGCAGGGCGAGGAACCAGGCACGAACGCGGTCCGGATATTGGTCCTGGGTGTGGTGCCACTTCAGGCGCTCGATGAGCTTGTCCGCGCCCTGAAAATCGCTGTAAAACTTCCCGTAGGTGTTCACCGCTTTCTCCAGGTCAGCGGACTGCGCGTTTCCGAGGCGAATGATCATGTCCTCCATCCGCGAGATGCCTTCATCCGCGCGGCCGACTTTCCCAAGCGTCTCAAGCGATGACGCCACAACATTCGGTTCGCGAGGATTGCCTTCGTAGTTGGCGAGATAGTCGTTGAAGTACGCTTCCGCTTCCACCCACGGGCGTTCTTCCTTCGCGGCGGCGGCAGAGGCGAGATTGATCAGCTGCAGGAGTGCTTCCACGGCCACGCCGTCATTGGCTTTCTGCTTCGCGAGTGAAAGTGCCGTTTTATAGGACTCTTCCGCTTCCGCATATTGCTCAAGAGCAGATTGGATGTCCCCCTTCAACTTCACGGCGGAATCCAGAATGACGCTGTCAGAGTGCTTCGACTCGATCTCTGCCACTTTTTCCAAGGCCAACTCGTTCTGTGCCTCTTCACGGAAGAAATACACCGTCGCCCGGTCGAGAAGCGCGAACGGACGCAAGGCGCTATCTGCAAATTCCTTGAGCCACTCGTCGAGGCTGATTCCCACCGTCGCATATTGGGCGTCTGTTTCGGCAAGCTTCATTCCCGTGGACGCAT
Source organism: Verrucomicrobiota bacterium (assembly GCA_039192745.1). Classification (GTDB taxonomy): domain Bacteria; phylum Verrucomicrobiota; class Verrucomicrobiia; order Verrucomicrobiales; family DEV007; genus JBCCWV01. The sequence goes on from JBCCWV010000039.1 coordinate 15,041, forward strand.
GGTAATAGGTGACTTGTTCTTTGTATTGGCTCTTCGGATAAGCCGCGATGTGTTTCTCCAACTCCTTCTGTGCTTCCGGGAATTGGGCGTCATAGAATAAGGATCCGCCGCGGATGTAGAGCGCCATATCGTGCTCGGGAGAACCTTCCTTCAAATTGGGCAACAGATTCTCCGTGATCTCCAGGCAACGCTCGTACTCGCCCAGCGCAAAAAGGTGCTCAAGGAGCAGGCCTTGCACTTTCTCCTTCAATTCGTGCTCCGGGTAGTCCCTCAGGAAAATGAGCGCGTGGTATTGGGCAGATTGAAGATCGCCAACGACGAACGCCGAATGCGCTGCGGCGTAGAGTATTCTCGGGTGAAGTGGCTTGCCTTCCCCGTCGAGGGCCTTCGGATAGCGCCGCGACATGTAGTCGTAGATCGCATACGATCCCCGGAAGTTTCCAAGCTTTTGGAAGACGTTCGCAAGAATCTGGAACACGGAGAGGTCGATCACCTTCCCGGCCACCACATCGGCTTCGATCTGTTCGATCTGTTTCCGAAGTTCGGCTGCTCGGCTGTCAGACTGCCTCACGAGAAGCATCTCGTTCAACTCGTGAAGTATGTCTTCGGTACGCGGGATGAATGAAGCAAGTTTCAAGGTCAACGCCTGAAGATTTTCCTGCTCCACAGCGGCCTTCGCGAGGCGGAGAAGTTGCTGATCAAAACCGTTTCTCCGGGTATCGATCGCGGAGTAGCGAAGCGCAAACTCGTTCGCATTCATGAACTTGATCGCATCACCCGGCTGGTTCAGTTCGATCCACTTTTCCGTAAGAACGATAAAAGCCTTGAAGATATCGCGCTTTTCCGACGGGTTGAGGCGATCAAAACGCTCGAAGACTTCGGTGATGAGCCTCACTCCCTCATCCATCTTGCCGATCTTCGCCTGGCAGATTCCCATGTTCGTGTAGAGGCTGTAGATGCTGTACTCGGACCGGTCAGGCTGCTCGCTGAAAAACTTTTCGTAGATCTTGAGTGCCCCCGCATATTCCTCCTGCGCTTGCTCGGCGAGGCCCCAGAGGTAAAGGGACTGGAGCCGGTAGCGATTCACTTTTTCCGTCTCGCCCTCAATGTTTGGATATTCCTTGTAGCAGATCTCAAAGTTTTTGGCCGCCTCGCCGAATTTTTGAATCTGCATTTGGCAGTAGCCGAGGTTGTAGAAGACGACACCGAAAGCAGGACCGTAGGTCGCAAAGGCCTGGTCTTTGTAATCGACAATCAATTTCTTGAGCAGAGTCTCCGCTTCTTCCCATTTCCCGTTCTCCATCGTCTGCACGGCCTTGTTCAGGTCTTCCGCGATGCCGGCAGAAGCGTGGCCGGTCGTAAATAGAATGAGCGCGAGAGCAGCGACTCCAAGTTTTCTTCCAAGTTTCGGGATCATTTTAAAGGTGGTTTAATAAAGACTACACATCCCGCCCCAATTTCTTTGACAACAAATGGGCGGAATTTGATGAAAATTTTTCACCGGAAGTTTGCCCGCCCCTTTTAGGTTCCGTCATTGAAGCCGGTCATCGTGATCGTGGAGATCTTCACGTCCGGGTCTGAGAGGACATTGATCACATCCACAAGCCGCTGCGTTTTTCCGGCGTCATTCGCATCGACGATGACAATCGGGGTGTCACCCGCCGCCGTGGCGAGCTCCCGGTATTCCGTGAGGCGGGTGAGCAATTCCGGCAACTTGTTGGGCTTCGAGGGGTCGCTCGCGTCCTCGACGACCTGATCGTCATAGTAAACGGCGCCGTCCGGATCAATGCGAATGCTGACCGGGTCGATCGGATCCGATTGCGCCGACGGCACCGACGAAGGAAGCATGAGAGTCAGGTCCGTTTCCTTTTTCTGCAGACTCGAAGTGATGAGGAAGTAAATGAGAAGGAGGAAGCTGACATCGATCAATGACGAGATGTCGAGTCCCGGTTCGTCCTGATTTTCCAGTCTGTATTTCCGTCGTCGAGCCATTGTTCGTTATTCGCCAAGGAACGGGGTTTGATAGGAACTGAAGATCACGTCGATCACGCCGCCATCAGCAGCGGCCTTCGTTGCTTTTTTCACGGCGAGAACCGGCGCTCTTTGGTCGGCGCGCAGGTGCAATCTCGTTTTCACGCCCCGTGCCTGATTTTCGCGAACCAAGTCCGCACAGAGTTGCGTGATATCCGCTTCGTTGAGCTCTTTTCCACCGTCGGCCCTGCCGTTCATGTCATAGAAGGATCCGTCCTCATAGACGTTCACCACCACGCGGCCCTTGAAAACTTTCCCCACTTGCGCGTTCGGCGCGATCGGCGGATTGACATCCTTGGCCTGTTTGATCTCCAGGATCACGGACGCGATCATGAAGAAGATCAGTAGCAGGAAGACCATGTCGATCATGGGCGACATGTCCATCTTCGCGTCGTCTCCATCGGTGGAGGCGGCGGCGGATGCTAGTTTCAGGCTGGCGGGCATTGGGGGACGGTCCTTCGGGAACTACGACTGAGGGCCAGCTTTCTTAGCCTTCGGCGAGACCTTCCGGAACTTTGGCCATCATGTTCTCGGCATTAACCGCGGCGATACTGGCATCCATCATCTGGGCGCCCGATTCGTGGCAGTCCGCGACGAGCTTGTTCAGGCGGTTACGGAAGAAGAAAAAGCCGAAAATCGAGGGAATCGCGACGATAAGACCGCCTGCGGTCGTGATCATGGCGAGGGAGATGTCACCAGCGAGTTGGTCCGCCTGTGCGCCGCCGCTGCCGCTCAGTTTATCGAAAGCGCCCATCATACCGACGACCGTTCCGAGAAGACCAATCATCGGGGCGACTTGCGCGATGACTGAGAAGTAACCGATCCAAGTCATGTGCCCGCGGTTTTCACGGATGGTGAATTCCGCCATCTGGTCTTCGACGTCCTCGCGCCCGAGTGTTTCCGCTTGCGTGGCGTCGACGGAGGGAAGCGAATGAGCCATCATGCGCCCGAGGTAGGTCGGACTGCCGGCGGCGACGTCGATCGCACTACGCACGCGGCAGTTTTGCATGTGGTCGAGAAGCGCGGCCTTCAGATCATCAGGGCAGAACTTCGATTTCGAGAGCTGCATGAAGTTGAAGATGGCCAGCGTCAGGACGGCGACGGAACAGGCGATGAGGACCACAGCAAAGGCACCGGAATCAACAATCTTGTCGAACAGCGTCTTTTTGCTCTCATCGGCGGCGGCAGCCGCTTCCCCGCCGTCTTGCGCGAAGAGTTCGGGAGCATAAAAGAGACCGGCAACAACAATGGCTGCGAGGACGAAATAGAGAATGAGGTTTGCCGTTTGGCTTCGCGTGAACGGAGGTTTTTGGGAGATCATACAGTTTCGGTAAGTTGACGTCTGGGGCCATCTGGTCTGGACATACCGCCTGACCAAAAGGGGGACCCTGTTTTACCACCCATTCGACCGAAATCAAAGAAATTTCGGCCCACGCGCCCTAACCGGAAACCGCCTTTTCGGCCGCCGGAAGAATCATCTCCGCCGCCTTGGCCGCCCCCTTGTCCGTGAGAATCACTTCGGTCAGAAAATGTTCCAAGTCCCGGGGAATCGTCCCGTTCAGATCCACGAACGGAATTCCCAATTCCGCACACTTGTCGCGCGCGGCGAAGTAATAGCGGTTCAATTCCTGCTCGATCCATCCCGGATTCAGCCTCACGAGAATCCGCCTTCCGTTTTCAACGCGCTCCACCGCCCCGAGATGGAGCACTCCGGCTGGACTCATGGTTCTATCGCCGGTCAAAACCCGTTCGGCCCCGGATTTCGACTCATAGATGATCGAATGCAGAGTGGGTTCCCCGGCAATGATCAATTTGACGCCCTTTTGGTCCGCCAATTTCTTCAGCTTGTCCAAACCGAGCACGTATTCCTCCATCGGATCCTGATCGCGATTGAAACTCAGCCGGGATGGCAGCTGCCGATACTGCGCGATCGCCGATGGCAGGAATGATGCGAAGTAGTTTTTGCGGCGGTACTTCCCGAATTCCCGGTTTTTCGCCGCCCTCACCCGGGAGTTCCGGATGGAACGCAGGACATGGGAGTATTTCGCCAAGGTGTGGCCGAGGCCAAAACTAGGATTATCGTTCGCCTCTTTCTCAAAAATGTTCTCGTCTAATTTGTAATCCTCCGGCTGGAAAATGATATCGCCCAAGCCCAGCATGACCACGATCACGTCCACGTTTACCTCCTTAAGCGTCTTCGCGATGACACCGTAAGCATTGGCGATTGTCGGCTCGGGCCCAAGATTCACCGCCGCAGCCTCCACCTCTTTTCCGGATTTGGCCTTCAGACTTTCCGCGAGCACACCCCACCAAAGTTGCTCAGGATTCTGCAAGGGATGATTGGTCGCCTGACCGCCCACTGCAAGCAGCCGGATGCCAATCCCATCCTTGCCCTCCGACCAATTCAGCCCGCGCAATCCGTGCGAATCCACGCGGAAAACAACGTTCTCACTCGTCATTCCTCGAAGCTCATTGCTCGTCTTCAACGAGAATCCCGGCTCCATCGGCTGCGGATTCATCGTGCGCCATAGCAACTCGGTCGCAATGACCAAGGCCAAGACGATCGCCGCCAGAATGAGAAGATATCGAACGACCTTCATTTCGCGGCGACATTAAGGGGTAACTCGCCGGAAAGTCAAAACTCGATCACTCCGGCCCTCCAATCGAGAACCGCCTGACCCCGACAACCTCTTCATTAATACTTAAGAGAAGTTTATAGCTTCCTTCGGGCCATTGCCCTGCCTCGCGGAATCCGAGCAGAACCCGCTGGTGCGCCCGCTTCCACGTCGGCTCGATCCGAAAAGGCTCACGGATACCGGAAACCAAGGCGCCCCTTGGCCCGATCAGCTGCCAGAAAACCTCATGCTCATGGGCGTCGGTATGATTGGAGTTGTTTTCGACGACAACTTTCCCCCACAGGCCGAGACTTTCATTTCCTGAAAAAAAAGCAGACTTTTCCCGCGCTTTCGGAAATTCCGTCGCGCTGCCTGCGAAGACCTCGAAGTCCACAATCCCGAAGTGCGCCGCCCACGGCTTGGCCCGCTCTTGCAAAACCGGATCCGTCACGCGGACAGTCCGCTCCATGACCAGTCGGTTCCCCTGCTCGAACTCAAACCTGTATTCTCCGACCATCCAGTTTCCCTCTTCTTGCCAACCTATGCCGTCCGATATCGTCATCGTCCGGATCTCAGGCGGCACTGCGTCTCGATTCCGCGACACTCCCATCAGCGACCCGTCCGGTCGAAAAACGTAAACAGAGAGATCCGGAGTCCAAACTCGTTGTCCGAAAAACGGATTCTCCCCGCGAATCACCCAATGAATCCCGCGAGTGGAACGCCGAGAAAATTCTTCTTCGGAATCGATGAGATTCGTGAGCGCGAACGACTCGTCGCCTTCGTATAAATCGACCTCGGTCAATTCCCACACCGCGTCGACAACCGTCTCCGTGGAATTCACAAAAAACGTTCCCTCACCACGCACCCTGTCCCCCGTCCAGACTCTCATGCGGTAAGTCCCGGCATCCCATTTACCTCGCTCACTCCAGCCGAAGCGAGTCGCGCACGCGAAATAATTCCATGACCGATCCACCGAAAAAACCTGCTTTTTTACCTGAATCGGACGATCCGTCAGATCGAACAAACCGACGGTCACGTCCATCCGCCCCGCGCCCTCGCCAGGTGATTCGTTCCGAAAAATAGCCAACACCTGAAGTTCCCCGAGTTCGGACCTCTCGAATTCACTCTTGAACGCGACTTGTGGAGCTTCCGTCCCGCCCGCTTGGACTTCTCCCTCCATATCGGTCGCTCCCAGAGATACGAGCCGCCACCGCTCGTCATCAACTTGTCCGCGCGCACAGATCGGAAGTAACACGGAAAAGGCAACGGCGATAAATGTTCCTCGCATCATCGGCCCTAACCATCATCGGCGCTTAGACAGGAATCAACGCCATTGCGCGATTCCTCGCGCTTGCCAATTTCCCACCTTCCCCGAAAATCTTTCCCATGCCCGCCCTGCACTTCCGATCCGGCCCCCACGCCGGCGACGTCCTCGACCTCTCCTCCGGGCGACAGATAAATATCGGACGAAACGAATCGAACGACATCGTGGTCCCCGAGATCAAAGTCTCGGGTGAACACGCGCGCGTCTTTGAGCGCGACGACCACTGGATCATCGACGATCTCGGCAGTTCGAACGGCACACGCATCAACGGCGAAAAAATCGAAACCGCGCGCCTGCATCCGGGAGACGTTATCGACCTGGGCAAGGTGATCGTCATCGAGTTTCACGAGGACATCAATCCTGACAAGATTGCAAAGGAGCCCGAGGACATGGAGGCCAGCGACGGAGACCTCGCCTTGGTCGAAGAGGCGAAAAAGGCCTTCACCTCACTCCGTAAGCAGGTTCGCAAAATCATCGTCGGTCAGGACCTCGTCGTTGAACAGGTCCTCACCGCCGTCCTTGCGCGTGGCCACGCGCTCCTTGTCGGCGTTCCCGGATTGGCCAAGACGCTTCTGGTCAACACGTTGAGCCAGGCCTTGGATCTTGAGTTCAAGCGCATCCAATTCACGCCGGATCTCCTTCCATCGGACATCACCGGCACGGAGATCCTCGAGGACGGCGCAGGGGGACAGCGGGACTACAACTTCAAGAAAGGCCCCCTCTTTGCGAATATGATCCTCGCCGACGAGATCAACCGGACGCCGCCCAAAACCCAGTCCGCCCTCCTTGAAGCCATGCAGGAGCGACATGTCACGGCGGGAGAAAACACGTATCCACTACCCGATCCGTTCTTCGTTCTTGCCACGCAAAACCCCATCGAACAGGAAGGCACCTACCCGCTTCCAGAAGCCCAACTCGACCGCTTTCTTTGCCAGATTTCCGTCAGTTATCCGTCAGCGTTCGAAGAAGAACAAATCGTTCGGTTCGGTAGCTCGGGCGAAACGCCAAAGATCGATCCCGTCCTCGACGCGGAAACCCTAATCGGCCTTCAGTCTCTGGTCCGTCGCATCCTCGTCGGTGATCCAGCCGTGACCTACGCCGCGAACATCGCTCGCGCGACACGCCCCAAGGAAAAGCTCGCACCTAAGGTCGTGCAGGAAATGGTCAGTTGGGGTGCGGGTCCTCGCGCCGGTATATCCCTCGTCACCGCCGCCAAGGCACGTGCCCTTTTGGAAGGACGCTTCCACGTCACCACCGGCGACATCCGTGCCGTCGCCCCGCAAGTCCTTCGCCACCGCCTCGTTCTCACCTTCGCCGCCGAAGCCGACGACGTCGCCGCTGACGAAATCGTCGCGAAGATTCTCGACGAGGTTCCTTCTTGAGGTCTCGCACGGAGGCACGGAGGACACAGAGAAATATCTTTGTTTTATTGAAGATGATTCGGTCGCATTCTCGAGCCGACCAAAACAGCCCTCTTTTCTAACAGAACTACAATTTAAAATTCTGTGCCCTCCGTGCCTCTGTGCGAGACCCCCAAAAAAACCTCAGCACCAAGCCGGATAAGTCCCCCGCCATTCCTCCACCATTTTCCGAATCTGTGACCGGCGCCGACTCGGGCTCAACTCCCATACCATCGGTTTTTCCGGAGCGATATGCTTCAAGAGCGGCGGATAGTCGATATGTCCGGTCATCGGCACACGGTGATCCCTCGCCGGCCACTCCACGTCGTGCACATGTGACCCGATGAGGTATGGCGACATCTTTTCAATCCACTCCACGTGATCCATCATCGAGAGATTCGCCTTGCGCTGCACATGGCCAAAGTCGTGCCAATAGCCAACCCACGGATTGTCTGCATACTCCTCCATGAGATTCACCATCTCCCGCTCACTCGGCACATCTTCGTACGCACTTCGACTCTCCACCGCGACAGGCACTCGCACTTCCTCTGCCTTCACCGCAATCTGCTTCAACGCCTCCCGCGCCCGCTCAAAGTAGAGCGGCTCCAGCGCTTCCCGCTTTTTGATCGCTTTCAGTTTCAACTTCACATAGGCCCGCGAATTCAGTTTTCCATCCTCGACCATCTTGGTCAGATCCTTTGAAAACCGCTTCATCGGCACGCTCCCCATGTGGAGGACCACGTATTTAGAGCCGAATGTCTTGGCCATCTCCAACGTCTCCAACGTCAACTTTAAAGCCCGTTCACGTTCAAATGGCCGATGCGAGGTAAACTCGTAGCAATCCGGAGCATCAATCATCACTTCCACGGGCGACGGACAAAAGTTGTGCACGCCTGACACCTTCACCATGCCCTTTTCATAAGCCTTCTTGATGCCAGGGAGCAGCGATACTTTCATCCCGTGACTGATCTCAATCTTGTCGAATCCCATTTCCACGATTTCCGCGACCAGCTCCTCGCCGTCCGAATGGCGGCTACTGTTCCAGCAAGTGGAGAAGGAAAGCATGGAGTCGTTGAGGGGGCGTTGGAGGGAATTCAGGCGGAATCGTTCCGGTGGACATACTTCGGAAGCTCCGTTCCTGCAATGACGAGCGTGATCTCTCCTTTCGGCGGTCGCGCGGCAAAATGCGCGGCCACTTCTTCCACTTTGCCACGATGGAAGGTCTCGTGAATCTTCGTCAGTTCCCGAGCGACACAGACCAACCTGTCGGACTCGATACCGGCCAGCATTTCCAGAGTTCCGTCCAAGCGATGAGGTGATTCAAAGAAAACGGACGTGACCTCCCTTTCCAACGCGCCCCGCAGCGCCTTTTCCCGCTGACCTTTTTTCACAGGCAAAAAACCTCCGAAGTAAAAACGCTCCGCCGGCAAACCCGAACCCGCCACCGCCGTCATTACCGCACTCGGGCCGGGAACAACTTCCACCGCATGGCCAGCCTCCAGGCAACGCCGGAGCAAACGATGGCCCGGATCAGAAACGAGCGGCATCCCCGCATCGGAGATGACCGCCACGGCCTCGCTCTTCGCCAACCTCGCCACAATCTCATCACTTCGCGCAGCCTCATTGTGCTGATGAAGACTTATCTTCGAAGTGGAGATCTCAAGACGTTGAAAAAGCCGTGACGAATGACGGGTATCCTCACAGGCCACCACATCCACCGCCTTGAGCACATCGATGGCCCGCAGGGTGATATCCCGCAGATTACCGATCGGTGTCGCGACGAGATAAAGCGTCCCCGGCTTGACCGGTGAATCCCCTTCCACCTCGGACATCGTGTTTGTTATGCCGGTAATCGGCGGCCGTTAAAAGCCTTCCGAAATACTCGAAACGAGACGGCGGGCCGCCTCTTCGCTCGCCTTTTGAATCGCCTGCCGCTCGGAGAGCTGGAAGTTCGGATCGAGGAAAACCGTCGAGTGGCCCCGCGAGACACCCTTGCTCAAGACCGCACCCGTTTCCGCGTGTTCGATCGCGAACTGAATATTTACCGTGACTTCTAACTCGCGCGTCCGCAGAACTTCTGTCCGTGCACCGCGAGCCTGACGACGGTCGATAACTTCGATCCTTCCGCGCATGACCGCATCGGCGTTTTCAAGGCTCGCTACTTTATAGGACCCATCGTTCTGAAGCGTCTTGATGACTTGGTTGGTCACCATCACCGAGATCCTCGGTTCCAGTGTATCGTTCAGGAAAGTCGGAACGGCGAGCGTCTCAATGTGGGCCAACTCCGTCGGCTTGACGGGACCCAACTTGTAACCTGCGCATCCGGTCAGGAAAAGAATCCCCGTTGCCATCAGGCTAAGAATTGTGGAGCGAATCATCGGTGGTGAGTATTTGGTGAACTGAAACTTAGGACAAGCCCCGCGTCAACGAATCGGCGCGTTTACTCTTCCGGAGCTGGAGGGAGCGGCAAATCCTCCGCACTTGGTGGCAAAACGCGGGTCGGAACAGGATCAGGCGTGTTCCCGCCGATCGGGACGAGTGGTGCAATTGCGCGCATTTCCTTCTTCTCGGGACCTGCATTCCGCGGCACGGGCGGCCCGGCGTAATTGGCACGCTTCTTCTGCGGGACAGCCGAGGCATTTGTCGTGGTGTTGGCCGCGACCACACGCGAAGGCACCGGTCTCTGAAGCGGTGCCGCCGTGCGAGGCTGCGCCGTCGAAGAGGATCTTGGCGCAACAGAAGGAGTGGGCGACGGGGCGGGATTCGTCTGGTTGGCCAGTGCGGGCGGCAGATTTGCGGCGGAGTCTTCTTTATCTCCACGTTTTCCGAAAAGACCAAGTTTGGGCACCTTCGGCTTCGGAATCGAAAATCGGCGACCCTCATTGCTTGGTGCGGAAGCCGCCTCCACGACCACGGGTTCTGATGGTGCCGGGACCGAACTGCGAACTGGAGGCGCCGTCTCGACGACAGGCCGTGACTGATTGGCGACAGCTGGCGGGATCGCCGCGGCTTCTTCCTCACGTCCACCAAACGGATTCAAGCGGAAGCGGCGCCCGTTACTGGCATTCGAAACTTCAGGAACTTCCGCAGTTGCCTCCGTGATCAAGACCGGCTCGGCAGGATCACTGCCGCGACTTCCAAACGGATTCGGCATGCGGAACCGTCGACCCGACGAAGGCTCTTCAATCGGCGCTGGTGGAATAGCTTCTGGATTTTGTGCTACGCGAGGCTCCGGCATCGCGGCCGCTTGTTGCTCCACGGCTGGTGGAACTGTGGGCGCAGCCTCATCACCTTTCCAAAACGCGAGCTTCGAGGCAAACCCGCCGTCAGACTCTTCGGGAACATCGATCACCTCAGGCACGCTCGCGGAAACTTCTTCGGATGTCTCCGCAACGACAGCCGGTCCGCCTTCCGCATCCTTTTCCTTCCAAGGACGGAGAGAAAGACTCGGCATGCGGAAGAAACCGCCGTCTTCTTCTCCTTCCATTCCGGGTGCAGGATCCGGCCCATCGATCGAGCCGATATCTCCGCCTTCGGCAATCTGCCGTTCAAATTCGGCCCACTCACTGGCATTCAAATCCGCATCTGCGCCCTCTGGGTAATACTGCGGCGAGGGACCGGCATCGCCACCTTCGACCTCGTCACTTTTCCAAAATGCGATCTTCGGCATCGAAGGCATTTTTAACCCCTTGTCCGGATCACCTTCCCAAATCGCCTGATCCTTCAAGTCGCTCTTGATGTCCCCCGGGCCGTTCGGCGTCAAATTCTCCAGCTTATCTTGCGCTTTCGCAGCATACTCGCCACTCCCGCTGGAAGCCACACGACCATAGTAAATCAGCGCGGCGGTGCCGACCCTGCTTTTCGTAAAACTCCGCCACATCGAACTGCTTCTTCGTCTCACGTTCGCTGAGGCTTCCCAATCGCTCGCGGGCGACTGCCGCCTGATTGCTGTCCGGGAACTGGATCAAGACGTCCTCTAAAGCCTCACGGGTCTGCGCGAGATTCCCCGCGTCTTGACTGCCACGTTGCAGAGAATCCTCGCCAATGCGCCCGATCCGCAGCTGCGCTTCTGGCGCTTGCTTGCTACGCGGGTAATTTTTGACGACGAGCTGATAGGCCGCGGTCGCTTCGTACGGCTTGTCCGCTTCCTCTAACACTTCGGCAATCGCAAACTGCGAAAGCGGTGCGAATTCCGAATACGGCGCATTCTTGATGATCTTCCCGTACATGTCCGTCAACTCACTCGGCTGCAACTTCACGGGTATCCCGAGAAATGAATCCTTGAAGGTCCCCTCTTGCCCCATGCGCGTGATTTCATACTGCGACTGAATCGCGCTGTTGAAGGCGGCACTACTCTTGTAGTTCTCGACGAATTTCTGAAAGGCGTCGAAGGCCTTCTTGAACTTCCCAAGCTTTTGGTAAATCGTCCCCGTCTTGTACTGAGAAAGCGCCGCGTTTGTCGTCAGCGGATAAATATCGACAACTTTTTTATAGGCTCCGAGCGCCTTCTCTGTCCGACCATCACGCTCGAAAGCTTGAGCTTCGAGAACCAGCTTGTTCGCCTGCGCTTCCTGCGCCTGAAGCTGCGCATTGTCCGGTGCATTCTCCAGATCTTCCTCGAAGAAATTGAGAAACGCGGAGGCGGGCGTCGAGAGGGAGACAGCGATCACCGCAACGGCGGCAACCCAAGGGATTCGGGAAATTATTTTGATCATTCGCGGATTCGAAAAGTGAAGGTCGGCGGAAGCACTGCCGCATGCCCTTCCCCGGTCCCTCTAACTTAGGGGAAAAGCCACAAAAGGAAATCCGTTTTTCGGAACCCCAGAATGCCTCGCACAGAGGCACGGAGACCCCAAAGTTTTCTAAAAATTCTAAACCAAAAACTCTGCGTCCCCGCTCAAAAACCCAAAAGATCCTCTGAGCCCTCCGTGTCACTGTGTGAGCCCCTCTCGGAAATCCCACAAAAAATCCTCTGTGCCCTCCGTGCCTCCGTGTGAGACCCTAAAAGATGCCTGAACCCATCCTCGGCATCGATCTCGGCACGACCAATTCCCTCGTGGGTTGCGTCGACTCCGGCTTTCCAATCCTCCTCGCCGACGGCGACGGAAACCGCATCACACCCTCCGCCGTCTTCTACCCCGCCGATGGCCACCCGGTCGTCGGCCACGCCGCGCTTCGCCAACAAGCTCTCGATCCCGCCCGCACCGCCACCTCCATCAAACGCCTTATCGGTAGCGGTAAGAACTTCCAAACCGACGCCCTCGACCTCTCCCCCGAGCAGGTCTCCGCCGACATCCTCCGTCATCTAAAGACCGTGGCGGAAACGGCCATGGGCAAATCCTGCGAAAAAGCCGTCATCACCGTCCCCGCCTACTTCAACGACGCCCAACGCGCATCCACGAAGCGCGCAGGAGAACTCGCCGGGCTCGAAGTCATCCGCATCGTCAACGAACCCACCGCCGCCGCCCTCGCCTACGGACTCGACAAACTCGACACCAAATCCAAGATCGCCGTTTACGACCTCGGCGGCGGCACCTTCGACCTCTCCATTCTCGAACTCGACGACGGCCTCTTCGAAGTCCTCGCCACTTGCGGCGACACCCAACTCGGCGGCGACGACATCGATCACGCCATCGCCGAAACAGTCCTCTCTTCGAAAAACCTAACAGACCTCCCCCTCGACCAACGCACCCGCCTCCTCACCGAAGCCCGTCGCGTCAAAGAAGCCCTCTCCGAAAACGAAACCGCCACCTTCCGCCTCCCCTTCTTCGACGGCGAAACCAGCATCGAACGAGAATTCACCCGCGCCGACTTTGAGTCCCTCGCTAAACCCATCGTCGACCGCACGACTCCGCTCTGCCGCAGCGCCCTCACCGACGCCAATCTCACCCCCGCCGATCTCGACGCCGTCATCCTCGTCGGCGGCTCCACCCGCATCCCCCTCGTGCGCCAACACGTCGCCAAGATCTTCGAACAGGAACCCGACACCTCGCAAAACCCCGACGAAGCCGTTGCCCTCGGCGCCGTCATCCAGGCCGGCATCCTCGGCGGCACCCTCCAACGCATCCTCCTCCTCGACGTCACCCCGCTCTCTCTCGGCATCGAGACCTTCGGCGGCCTCATGAACGTCATCATCCCGCGCAACACGACCATTCCCGCCAAACGCGGCGAGATGTTCACCAACGCCGTCACGAATCAGAAATCCATGGCCATCCGCATCCTCCAGGGCGAACGCGAACTCGCGAAGGACAACTGGCAACTCGGCGAGATCGAGGTCCCCTTCCCACACGGACCCAAAGGCAGCGCGCGCGTCGGCGTGCAATTCGAACTCGATGAAAACGGCATCCTCACCGTCCTCTGCCGCGACACCGCAACGAACAAGGACACCGTCCTCGAAATCCAAAGCGCCGCCGTCGACGTCGACGACACCAACGTCGAACAAATGATTGCCGACTCCGTAGACCACGCCTTCGAAGACATGCAAGCCCGCCGCTGGACCGAAGCCAAACTCAAAGCCGAAGAACTCCTCACCGCCATCACCGAAGCCCTCCCCCTCGCCGGCGATGCCCTCGACGAAAAAGAACGCGCCACCATCTTATCCGCCGAAAAAGTCGTCCGCACCGCCCTCGAAACCGAAGACCTAACAGCACTCCAAACCGCCAACAAAACCCTCGACCAATCCACCGAGCACCTCGCTGCTCTGATTGTCGAGCAAGCCTTCGAGGAGTGAAATGGAGAGCGCACGCTTCCAGCGTGCTCGTGTCAGGCATCCTGCCGGACACCTTTCAACAATCCACGCCCCCGGCCCGCATCCTCCGGTTCGGCGTCTCGCGAAAAGGTTAGTGAGTCGATCTCGGAAAAACGCGCCTGTAGCGCGAGGGGTCTCAATGGCCCTCCGGCAGGATGCCGGAAGCGGCCCGCTGGAAGCGTGCGCTCCCCTTACCTCCTCTTCGTCACTAGGATATCCGGACTTCGTCACTCCGCTTCAGGCGGATTCCCCGCCTCCCGCTTAACCTTCGCCAACGCCGCCAAAATATCTTCTTCGGATCGACCCATCTCCTGCAATAAGGACGCGTAATTACCAATCACCACCCGCAGATGCGGATGCTCGTGCCCCGTGCGCTTGGTGAAGAGCAGAAGTATTCGGACCACGCGATTCATCAACGGCTCTGCCTCCACGTGACGATTCGTCGCCTGCAGCAATTGCCCCAGATTGTTGAGTCGGATCGCCACCGTCGGATGCTCGGGGCCATAGCTCGACTCATCGATCGACAACGCACGCTCCATTAACGGCTCCGCCTCCACGTGACGGTTCGTCTCCTTCAGCAATTGCCCCAGATTGTTGAGATCTCTCGCCACCGTCGGGTGCTCGGGGCCATAGCTCGACTCATCGATCGACAACGCACGCTTCATCAATGGCTCCGCCTCCTCGTGACGGTTCGTCTCCTTCAGCAATAAACCCAGATTGTTGAGCGCCACCGCGACCTGCGGATGCTCCTCACCATGCGATTTTTCGA
>JBCCWV010000040.1:0-29805 GCA_039192745.1 Verrucomicrobiota bacterium
CCTCGCTCCTCGCCGGCCTCAGCACCGACCAGCGAGGCCCCGGCTTCCCCCGCATCGTCGACGGCGATCTCGACGGAACCGCCCTCCCCGACATGGGTGCCTTCGAATCCTCGGTCATTCTTGTTACCACCGCTGTCGACGAAAACGACAGCACCATCGATTCCTCTGTCGGGGCCGGCACGTCCCTCCGCGAGGCCATCGAAGAAGCCAACCTCGCCCCCGGCATCAGCGTCATTCTTTTCTCCGACACAACCGACGGCGGCTTCACGAACTTCCACGACACCTCCACCGACACGATCGTTCTCAACCTTGGTGAACTCTTCATCGACTCGAACACCGACATCTTTGGCCCCGGCGAAGAGAAGCTGACGATCGACGGCAACTACGACACCTCCACTGCTCTCGGTGACACACGCCTCTTCAACCTCGACGGCTTCGGCGTCAACTCCATCACCGTCAAAATGCAGGGCCTCACCCTCGCCAACGCCCGCGGCTTCGGCGACCTCAATGACGGCGGCGCCATCTACAACGACGGCGCGATGCTGGAGGTTAAGCGCGTTCGTTTTCTCAAGAACACCGCTGTATCCGACGGAGGCGCGATTGCCAACTTCGGCAACTTGATCGTCGAAGCCTGTACTTTTGACGACAACGGCGCCGGAACCAACGGAGGTGCCATCTTCAATCGAGACACCTTCGGCGGCGGCGGATCACCACCCGAAGAAGTTGAAGGTGAAGGCGAGCCAGAGATCGAATTCGAAGGATACTACGGTTCCTCCAGCGGTTTCTTGACCTTTATCGACTCCACCTTCTCCAACAACTCCGCGCAAAATGGCGGCGCCATTTCCTCGAGAGACGGAACCGTGGACGGATCCAACTCCACCATTTCCAACAACGTCGCCGCCACCGGTGGCGGCATCCACCTTGACGATTTCACCTTCGCGGAATTCAACAACCTGACCATCGCCTACAACACGGCGACGAACAGTTCTGCCGGCGGCGGCATCTTCATCGACACAAACGACAACGCCGAAGCTGTTCTCGACGCCTGCATCGTCGCGGGCAACGAGTCTCAGGCAAACCTCACCTCTCCACCCGAAAACGGACAAGTCAGCGCCATCTCAGCACCATCGTTCTTGCCCAACGATATCGAAGGTGACGTCGACACCCTCGATTCCGACGGCAACCTCGTCGGTGACGCTTTCACCTCCGGCGGCCTCATGGATGGCACCAACTTCAACATCATCGGCAACAGCGGCAGCGGCACCATCGACACCACGACCATCATTCTTTCCCTCGCCGACAATGGCGGCCCAACGCTCACCCACGCCCTCGCCCCCGCTTCCCCCGCGATCGACGCCTCCCAACTCACCACCGCCTTCGACACCAATGGCCAACTCCTCGCCAACGATCAGCGCGGCCCCGGATTTCCCCGCGCCATCGACGGCGACAATGACAACTCCGCCATCGTCGACATGGGTGCCTTTGAACTGGACGCCGACACCACCCCACCCGTCATCACTCTCATCGACAACACCACCATCTTCCTCGAATGCGACAACTTCGGAGGCTATGGAGGCGGAGGTTTCATCGATCCCGGCGCAATCGCCTTGGACAACGTGGACGGGGATATCAGTTCCAGCATTGTCGTCGGTGGAGACTTTGTCGATGTCGCCACACTGGGAACTTACCTCGTCACTTACGATGTGACCGATTCCTCTGGAAACGCCGCCGCGCAGGTAACCCGAACCGTCATCGTCGAGGACACGACCAACCCCCTCGCCATTTGCTGGGACACAACGATCCAACTCGACGCCTCCGGTGACGCCAGCATCTCCCCCTTCGACATCGACGCGGGCTCCACCGACAACTGCGGCATCTTCAGCTACGCCATCGACACGACCGTCTTCACCTGTGCCGACGTCGGACCCAATACGGTGACCCTCACCGTCTTCGACGAAAGCGGAAACCAGGACAGCTGCATGGCCACCGTCACCGTCGTGGACGACACGCCGCCGATCGCCATTTGCCAGAACATCACCGTCCAGCTCGACGCCACCGGTAACGTAACAATCACCGCCGCCGAGATCGATAACGGCTCCAACGACGCCTGCGGCCTTGCAAGCATCAGCGTCAGCCCAGCTTCCTTCAACTGCTCCAACATCGGGCCCAACAACGTCACACTCACTGCCACTGATGTGAACGGAAACATGTCGACCTGCACCGCCGTCGTCACTGTTGAGGACAACCTTCAACCTGTCGCCGTTTGCCAAAACATCACGGTACAACTCGATTCCTCCGGCAATGCCACGATCACTGCCTTCGACGTCGATGCCGGCTCGGCCGACAACTGCAGTATCGCGAGCATCAACGTCAGCCCGGATTCGTTTGATTGCTCAAACCTCGGCCCCAACAACGTCACACTCACAGTGATGGACGGGAACGGGAATTCCTCCAATTGCACGGCCACCGTCACTGTCGAGGACGACACGCCACCCACCATCACCCTTCTTGGCGACAATCCCCTCCTCCTCGACGAAGGCGACACCTACACCGATCCCGGGGCAACGACGAATGACAACTGCAGTATCAGCGGCTCCGTCATCGTCGGCGGCGACACCGTCAATACCGCCATCCCCGGGACCTACGTCGTGACCTACGATGTCATGGACACCTCCGGCAACGCCGCCGTCCAAGTCTCTCGCCAGGTTATCGTTTGCCCGGCCACCGTTTACGTTGATCAGTCCGCCGATTTCCAAATCGACTTCGACGCCACCCCCGCCGGCCTGAGCATCGGCGATATGGTCACGTGGGCCAGCACAGTTAACGGGCCGGTCGCCGGGCTGACTTTCGGGAATGACGCCTTTACTTCGGTCCAGGAGGCTATCGATGCGGTGTGCGAAGGCGGGACGGTCTTCATCGCGGAAGGTCTTTACGAGGAAGGCGCACAAATAGAAATCGCCAAGGACGTTACCATTATTGGCGATCATGCCGAAACAACGGAACTCTCGGGAGACAATTCGCACCGTGTGATGGAGATCAGCTCCGGCGATGTCACCCTCCGGGAGATTTCCATGATCAATGGAATGACGACCAACGATGGAGGCGGCATATTCCAGATCAGCGGAGACCTGACTCTGGAGGATTGCCTCATCTCGGACAACACCGCGGTAAACGGCGGGGGTATCCGTTCCGACGGAACTTTAACCATCACGCGGTCAGGTTTCATTGAGAACACAGCGGAACTCGCCGGAGGCATCTTCATGCAAGGGGCGAGTTTATGTCAAATCACTGACTCCATGATCTCCGGAAACGAAGCTACTGTATTTTCCGGCGGAGGGATATTCAGAGCGATCGGCGAACTTACCGTCAGAAACACGACCATAACGCAGAATTCCGCGAATCTTGTCGGGGGCGGGTTTCTTTCAGCGATAGGCGATTCAGCCATGACTTTCGACCAGTGCACATTTGATAGCAACTCATCGACGAACGGAGGAGGAGCAATCTTCAACCTAGGCGTTCTAACCGTCGCCAATTCCACCCTCCACGGAAACACCTCGTCCCGAGGAGCGGGTATCTTCAATACAACCAACGGGCTTCGAAGCGATGGCGTTACCGCCATCGGCGGCATCGCCACCGTCACCAATTCGACCATTTCCGGCAATACGGCTACTGGACGCGGCGGCGGCATTTTCAACGAAGAGGGGGCCTTTTTCCCGGAAGATCCTCACTACAGTTTCTTGTATGTGGAGAATTCCACCGTCTTTGGAAA
Source organism: Verrucomicrobiota bacterium (assembly GCA_039192745.1). Classification (GTDB taxonomy): domain Bacteria; phylum Verrucomicrobiota; class Verrucomicrobiia; order Verrucomicrobiales; family DEV007; genus JBCCWV01. The sequence continues at coordinate 3,770 of JBCCWV010000040.1, forward strand.
TTCTTCCGGTAACGAAGGAGGAGGTATCTTCAATCGGAGTCAGGCAACCATTGATAACTCCATCATTGCCGGAAACACGGCCACCAACAACGGCCCGGACGTCTTTGACAGCGGCGTCTCCATGACAAGTAACAACGCAAACTTCATCGGCGATCCGAGCGGAGCAGGCACCGCCTTCAATGCGGATCTGAACTTTGGCAACACTTCCACCACGATCGCCGACGTTCTCGATGTGAACCTCAGCGACAATGGCGGTTCGACCTTCACTCACGCGCTGGCCGTCGGCTCTCCCGCACTCGATTCCGGCGACAACGCCGATATTCCAGCCGACGTTCTCGACCTCAACGGCAACATGGACACCACCGAGGCGGTTCCCTTCGACCAGCGTGGCAGCGGCTTTGATCGCCTCATCAATGGCCTCGTCGATATCGGTGCCTACGAAGAACAAGTCGACGTCACACCGCCCATCATCACCCTCATCGACAACACCACCATCTTCATCGAATGCGACCAATTCGGCTACGAGGAAGAAGAAGAGGGAGGGTTTTTCGATCCCGGAGCGACGGCCTTTGATAACGTGGACGGCGACATTAGTTCCAGCATTGTCGTCGGCGGAGACGAGGTGGATATCGCGACATTGGGCACTTATTTCATCACCTACGACGTCAGCGATTCCTCTGGAAACGCCGCGCAGACGGTCACGCGCGCTGTCATCGTCGAAGACACGACGCCGCCCACTGCCATTTGCCGGGACACGACTGTCCAGCTAGATGCCTCTGGATTTGCCAGCCTCTCCCCCTTCGACATCGACGCAGGCTCCGATGACAACTGTGGCATCTTCGACTACACCATCGACACGACCACCTTCACATGTCATGACGTCGGACCCAATACGGTGACTCTCACTGTTTTCGACGAAAGTGGAAATCAGGACAGTTGTATGGCCACCGTCACCGTCGTGGACGACACGCCACCGGTCGCCATTTGTCAGAATATCACTGTCCAGCTCGGCTCCTCCGGAAGCGTAACGATCACCGGATTCGACGTCGATGGCGGCTCCACCGACAACTGTAGCATCGCAAGCATCAACGTCAGCCCGGATTCCTTCAACTGCACAAACCTCGGCCCCAACAACGTCACGCTCACGGTGATCGACGCCAGCGGGAATTCCTCCAATTGCACGGCCACCGTCACCGTCGAGGACGTGACGGATCCGGTGATCACATGTCCCGCCGACACAACGGTCGAATGCGACGCCGATATGAGCCCTGCGAGCACCGGCTTTGCCACCGCAGTGGATAACTGCACGGCCAATCTGACGATCACCTTCCAAGATCTGACTACGCCGAGCACAGGTTCCAACTTCACGATCACCCGGACCTGGACAGCCACCGACGCCAGCGGAAACAGCGCTTCGTGCGATCAGATGATTACCGTGCAGGACACGATGCCACCCGTCGTCACCTGCCCGGCCGACATTGTCGTCGATAACGACCCCGGTCAATGCGGTGCCGTTGTCAGCTTCATGGCCTCGGCCACCGACACCTGCGATCCGGCTCCGATGACTTCTGCAGTCCCAGCCTCCGGCACCTTCTTCCCCGTAGGCACGACCCAAGTCACCGTCACCGCCACCGATGCGAACGGCAACCAAAGCCAGTGCACCTTCGACGTGACGGTCAACGACAACGAAGATCCTGTTGTCACCTGTCCAAGCGACATCACGACCAACATTGATCCCGGCCAATTTGGCGCGGTGGTGACCTTCTCACCGGCGGGAGCGATGGACAATTGCCCCGGCGTCAACATTTCCCAAACAGGCGGCCTCACGAGTGGTTCGTTCTTCCCGGTCGGCACCTCTTCAGTGACCTACACCGCCACAGACGCTGCCGGCAATCAATCTTCCTGCTCTTTCGACGTCACCGTGAACGTCCCCTACAGCTACTCTGTCGCCGGCACGAGCCAGAATGAAGGCGACAGCGGAACAACAGACTTCGTGTTCACGATCACGCGGACGCTTGATTCCGGTTTCTCCGGCAATACGAGCATTCCGTTCTCCATCTTCCAATCCGGGCCGACCCCGTTTGATGAAGGCGATGTTTCTGGATCCGCCTCCGGAGGTGGCACCCTTGAATTCACCGGCACCGAAACCACGAAGATGGTGACGATCCTCGTCAACGGCGATGAGGAATTCGAGGCTGACGAAGATCTCGAGTTCCGCGTGGGAGACTTTGACGCGTCGACAGGCACGCTCGACGAATTTCTCCGCACCTCGACGACCGTCCAGATCCTCAACGATGACGACCTCACAGTTTCGATCAGTTCGAACATGAATATCGCCATCGAGCCGGACAGTCCGACGACCATCGATGGCCTCATGTCGTTTGGCCCGCAGTTCACCATCACGCGCAACGGCACCTTCGGCGATCAGGACGTGACCATCGAACTCGATGGCACCTCGACCGCCTCCTATCCAGCCGACTTTAATCTCGTCGCAGGATATAATGTGTCTATCCCACTGAGCGGCCATCCAGTTTCCGGCACTGTCACCATTCCTGACGGCGAATCCCAGGTCGATATCTACATCGACGCCATCGATGACTTCGCTGCTGAGGTCGAGGAATCCGTCGACCTGACCATCCTCGGCGAAGAATCCTACAGCATTGGCTCGGGTTCCGGCTCCTCTGCCATCGCGCAAAACGACTACGGGGTGACGAACTTGAATGACTTCAACCTCATCACGAACCCAACCACCGGCGGCGAGGGCACCCTGCGCCGCGCCATTGACAACGCGAAAGCGGGTCTGATGGAAGGCTTAATCCTCGATAGCTCTCCAGAGGAGGGCGGGGAAGAGGAAGGAGACGGGATTGTCGCTAGCAGCATGTTCTACACCTCGTTCACCGTCCCGGTCGTCGTCTTCGAGCCTGGTCTCACTGGCGAAATCACGCTCATGTATGGCCCGCTCTACATCGACACGAATGATATGGACATCCAAGGCCCGGGCGCGGACATCATCTGCGTCAGTGGCGATGCCAATGAAAACGACATTTCCGATATCGGCGACTCCCGCGTCTTTGTCGTCAGCGACATGTATAACAGCCTCGTCATCGATATCTTCAGCCTCGCAATCAAGGAAGGCTACTACCCGATGGGTAACGGTGGTGCGATTTACAACAACGAAAACCTCCTCCTCGACAACTGTGTGGTCTCCGATTCCATGGCCAACAACGGCGGTGGAATTCGGAACGACTATCTCCTCTTCGTGAACGATTGCACGTTCATGAACAACATGGCCACCATCTACGGCGGCGGCATCGACAACGCTGACCAACTCTCGGTGACCAATTCCACGATCAAAGGGAACTCTGCTTCTTTTGGCGGAGGGATCGAGGACATCGGATTCTGCACGGTCGAGAATTCAATCCTGAAAGACAATTCCGCGACCCAGAGTGGCGGTGGATTCGACTGCTTCGGCGCCACCTCCACGATCATCAACTCGACGATCAGCGGGAACACCGCCGGCTTCGGCGCCGGTGCCTTCAACGAGCAAGGGACACTTGCCTGTATCCAATGCACCATTGCCGAAAACACCGCGAACAGCTTCGTCGGCGGGATATTGAGCAGTAGCAACGCGCCATTGCCTGAAACGACGATTCACAACACCATCGTCGCCGGGAACACGGAAGACCAATCCATCCCCGGCTCGGACTTCCCCTCCGACCTCGCTACCGCCAATCCATCCTACGTCAACGTCGATCCGATGAGCAGCAACAACCTCATCGGTGACGCCGCCACCGCCGGCGGCCTCTCCAACATGATCAATGGGAACATCGTCGGCAACGGCGGAACAGGCGTTCTTCCGCTCATGAATATCGTCTTACCTCTCGGCGACTTCGGGGGCTCCACGGAAGTCTATCCTCTGGCCCAAAGCAGCCCGGCCATCAACGCGGGGAACAACCTCCTCGCGCTGGGAGCTAACGCCTTCCCTCTGGAAAATGACCAGCGAGGCGACACCTTCCCTCGGATTGTTGGAGGCACGGTGGATATCGGCGCTTACGAAAGAAACATCGGCGGCTTGCGTATCCTCGCATTCGAAAAACTCCTCGGCGGCACCGCCACCATCGAATGGCTCTCCGAACCCGGCGTCGAGTATGAGGTCCTGCGTTCAACCGACTTGAGCATGTGGACCGTCATCAGCGGAACCGTCACCGCCACCGCCGGTCGCACAAGTTACACAGACCTCACACCTCCCACGCCCAAAGCCTACTACATCGTCCGCCGGAAGGTAACGATGGTACCGTAACAAGCGCCGCAGGCGCAGGTGGATCGTGACCTCCGGGCACGATGCCAAAACCCTCGCACGAAGCGCGCACTATATCTCCGAAGCGCGTTCCAGTTCTGTAACACCGATACAGTCTTCCCACCTTCGGCGGCAGCAAAATCCATCGTGCCCGGAGGTCACGATCCACCTATCGCCAACCACGTGTGATTTCTCCGCTCGTTGGATTCACCTGCAACCACCACTTCCACTCATCCATGGCGCCACACAAGCCTTTCACCACTGGGTTCCTGCGAATGTAATCAAATGTTTCCGATCCCTGCTCGTGACTCCTTAGCCGGTGATCGAAGTAATTCTCCTGCCATTCAACGTCCAAGCTCTTCGTCTGGTATCTTTTCCAGTCACCGATGATCTGAGACATTCCCGTTCGTGAAGAAACTCCGAAGTGAATCAAGGCATGCAAGTGATCCGGCATAACCAGCATCAATTCACAAAACCATCGCTGATTCGCCGAATAAAAGAGCGCCGATTCGAGCAGTTCCTCTGCATTTTCGCCCTTGGTCAGGTCCGCGCACACCGAACGAATCCGAATATGAAACAACGACTCCCGCATATCCACCCAATGCGGTATCTCGTGATTCAATTTTCCCCCGAATCCCAAATACTCTTTACCTTTTTCCATCAACGAACGTCCTCACTAAACGGAACCAACGCAAGGTGGATCGTGACCTCCGGGCACGATGCCGAAACCCCGCGCGAAGCGCGCACTGTATCTCTGTGACGCGTCCCCCATATCCGCAACGCCCACACAGTTTTCCCGCCTTCGGCGGCAGCAAAATTCATCGTGCCCGGAGGTCACGATCCACCTTCGGCGCTACGCGCCGAAATCCTTTCGATGCTTGGCACCCGAAAGTATTACAGCGTCCAAAGACTCCCGTTTATCTCCACTACGCGCCCGCGAATCTAGGCGAGTTTGCCTCCCTCGCTCACTCACCCGCCCCATAACCTCCGTATCCTATCTCACCAAGTCCTCCCCGAAACCCGCCACCGCTATCTCCCTTCAGTTCAATCAAAAAGATACCCGAGACGTGAAAGTCGAATCCGGTGACAACTTGCCTTTCATCTATCACAGCGAGTGCCCGCGCCAAATTCTGCCGTAACTCCTTCATGGAACCCGCTGGGACTTCCCCGAAGCTATTTCCTTCCACACCAAACATGACAAATGCATAAGGAAAATCCCGCACTTTCGCGCCTGTAACCTTGCATGCTTCGATAATCTCCCGGGCCGAGAAGACGACCTTTGATTCGCCTAATTGCCGACTAAGAGAATCTGCCAATCCTCGCAGGTAAAAAATGCGATGAGGATCGCTCCCGAGATTCAGATCGATCGATTCACGTCTCAGAAGGTGGATATGTGAAGCGAGTTTTAATCGCACCCAAGCCATCCACCAACCCCACCTTTTCATGCTGCAGCTTTACCAACGGAGAGTCACGGCTTCGGGAACTTCCGGTTCAATTCCACCACTCGTCCGCGGATTTCCGCCAGCTTGGCTTCGTCTTCGCGGTTTTCGAGAGCTTCGTTGATCCAGCCGGCGATCGTTTTCATATCGGCCTCCTTCATCCCACGTGTTGTCACTGCGGGTGAACCGAGACGAATGCCGCCACCCTTGAAAGGGCTTTCGGTATCGAACGGAATGGAGTTTTTGTTCACGGTGATACCCGCTTCATCAAGCGTTTCCTGCGCGATCTTTCCGTTCAGACCCTTCGGCCGCAGGTCGACGAGCATGACGTGATTGTCAGTCCCGCCGGAGCTGATGGCATAGCCGTGTTCGATGAGGCCCGCGGCCAATGCCTGGGCGTTCTTCACGACTTGTTCCTGATACTCCTTAAAACCGTCTTGCAGAGCTTCGTGGAAACAAACCGCCTTCGCGGCGATGACGTGCATGAGCGGACCACCCTGCGTGCCGGGGAACATCATGGAGTCGATCTTCTTCGCGTGATCGGCCTTGCACATAATGAGACCACCACGTGGTCCACGGAGGGATTTATGCGTGGTCGTTGTGACGAAATCCGCGTGCGGAACCGGTGACGGATGGACACCGCCAGCTACAAGCCCGGCAATGTGCGCCATGTCGATAAGCAGGAGGGCATCGACCGACTTCGCGATCTCCGCCATGCGCTCAAAATCAATGATCCGCGGATAGGCGGACGCTCCGGCGGTGATCATTTTCGGCTTCGCTTCCTTCGCCATTTCGGCGAGCTGGTCGTAGTCGATGCGACCGTCGTCCTTGCCGACGCCGTAGTGCACAACATTATAGAATTTCCCGGAGAAGTTCGCCGGATGACCGTGCGTGAGGTGGCCACCGTGACTGAGATCCATCGTTAAGATGGTGTCGCCGTGCTCAAGGAACGAAAAATAAACGGCAGCATTCGCCTGCGATCCCGAGTGCGGCTGCACGTTCACGTGGTCGGCGCCGAAGAGCTGTTTGGCACGGTCGATCGCGAGTTGCTCGGCGACATCGACGAATTCGCATCCACCATACCAGCGCTTTCCGGGATAGCCCTCTGCATACTTGTTCGTGAGGCACGACCCTTGCGCGGCCATGACGGCGGGGCTGGTGAAATTTTCTGAAGCGATGAGTTCGATGTTGTTTTGCTGGCGTTCGTTCTCGCGCTCGACGACTTCGGCGATTTCAGGATCGGTCGTTGCCAACGCATCTTCTTCCGCCACCATCTTCGCCACGCGGCGCTCGTGACGACCACCGGAATCGAAAGGAGTGGCGAGCCAGGCATCGACGATTTTTTTCGCCGTCTCCCCATCGGTTTTCGCGCCGGCGAGACAAAGAACATTCGCGTCATTGTGTTCACGCGTGACGGCAGCCGTTTCTGGATCGAATACCAACGCGGCCCGAACACCTGGAACCTTGTTCGCCGTCATGCTCATACCGATGCCGGTCGTGCAAACAAGAATGCCAAAATCGACGGCTCCATTGGCCACAAGATGAGAGGCGCGGGCGCCGAAATCCGGATAGTCCACCGAGTCCGCTCCATGAGTGCCGACGTCTTCGAAAGGATAACCTTTTTCTCCAAGGTAAGCGGCGATCGCTTCCTTCAACTCGAAGCCACCGTGGTCGGCAGCAAGGACGAGCGACGGAACCTCGGCGGGCGGCGGCGAGGAGGGCTGGGTATCGGTAGCAGTTTCTGGCATGTCGGTTTTGTGGTTTTGAATCGCGGAGATATCGGGCACTTGGCGCACAAAGTCCAATACGCTCGGCAAAGTCGCGTGGAGCAGTTCGCGGGTGAATTCGTAGGCGTCCATCCCCCCGCCAATCGGGTCCGGCACGTCCACGCCGCGAATCCGCTCATCCGGACAGACTTCGCTGACCAAAAACGCCTTGTGGGCCGCTTCTGGAAACATCATTTCGATCGCGTGCAAATGGCTCTGCCCCATCGCAAAAATGTGCGTCGCCTCGTCGATCAATTCCGGCGTGAGCGGCTGGCTCTTGTTCGCGGTGAGATCGATCCCTTCCTTTTTTAAAACATCGAGCGTGTGGGCGCTCGGCTGTTGGCCTGGAAAAGCGCCAACGCCAGCGGACATGACTTTCCACTCAGGTTCGTCGCCCGCCATTTTGCGGAACAACCCCTCGGCCATCGGACTGCGGCAAACATTCCCGGTGCAGACAAAAAGAACACTTCGGTGAGCGGCCGCCGTTGACTGTGCTTTCGCTTCTATAATCGCAGTATCGAAGGAATCCCGGCGATGTCAAAAGCCGCCCCCGGTTACCCGAGGAACGGCTCCCAATCTTCGATCCCGTAGGTGTTCCGCAGCATGGCGGTCACGGGCACTTCGCGCGGCTCGCGCGGCGGACGGGTCAGTTTCAGGCCCGCCTCTTCCGGCGTGCGACTTCCCTTTTGCGTGTTGATCCGCTTGTCGGCGAGGACGCAGTTTGTCCATGTCGTTTCGCCGCCACGGGAACGCGGGACGATGTGATCGATGTTGCCTTCACCGGGCTTCAATTCCTTCCCGGTGTATTGGCATTTGCCACCGTCACGCATCCAGATGTTGCGCGCAGAAAACTTCGGACGCTTCATCGGCACGCGAGCGAAGTTGGCAAGGACGACGACTGTCGGCACACGCACTTTTCCGTTCGCCGTGCCGATGCTTTCATCGACTTCCCGCACCGGAAGCTTGAGCCAGTCGTTCCACTTCGTCGGCGTCATCCAGTCGGCACCCTGGATGTCGAGCGCCGTCGCGGTATCCGTCACCATCTGACAGAAGGCATCCGCCGGAGAGATAACGTTAATGGCTTGCCAGTTCCGGTTGAGAACAAGCACAAGATTTTTATGCAGAAGATCGCTCATGGGAGTTTGATCTTTAGACGGGTGAAATGTGGATGGAATTCAAAAAAGGGCAAGGTGTTCGTTGCTTTGATTATCGTGACAAAACTGCCTCTTTTTGAAGGCCGTTTTTCGCCGCGAATTCTAACGAATAGACGTCTGCGGGAAGACTGCACGAGTTGGAAAACTTCGACGCCGCTTCCACCCCCGCATAGGCGATGGTTTCAGCGTCGTAGTTCGGATCTTCGTAGATCGCATGCATCGCCCCAAGGGCGTACGAGCTGCCCGATCCAATCGACCAGTAGGCGGTGTATTCGAAGACTTCACGATAGGTATCGACTTCAAAGATTCCATGTGGGTTGGCCACAAGGAAGGACACCTGACTGGATTCATACGGCTGATCCTGGTCATCGGAGGTATTCAGGTGATATTCCTTTTTCAGGATCTTGTGAAACCTCTGCATCGACTTGAAGATGTTGGCACGGGTGTCGAATTCAAATTCCTCTCCATGATTCTCCATCAAGCTGTCGAACACCTGTCCGTGGGCGTAATAGCCCACGAAGCCGAGATAGTTGTCTCCAATCTGGCAAATCTTCGAGTCGATCAACATGGATCTGTCGCAGATCCGCTCACCAGAAGTGACAAGCGAATCGGCCGCTATCGAAATGTGATTGTCCTTTCGGACGATATTGATGACTGACATGGCATCGCGTTGTTTGAAGTGAAAACGCCGGGCCACCATCATGGATGGCCCGGCGCTCGAATTGTTTAATCAATGAACGCCACGTTCGACATCGTGCGGCTTTGGTTCTCGGTATTCATGAGAACTTCATGCCACCCGTGCAACGTGACAGTGTTGTGGTCAGGGTGACGAATTCTGCCTCGCGCGTAAACACGAGCATTCATTCGCCGGACTTCCCAGTTCCACTTGCGCGCCTTGGGATTTGCTCGAAGCAACGCTTTGTAGGCTCTCTTCCGCAAAGGTCGAGGGTATTCACGGCACATGTAGACGGTCTCACCATCTTCACGGACGAGAAATTCGACCATGTGCGGCTTGCCTCCAGAGCGTGCAATTGGCTCCCAAAACAGGGTGCTCTCATCGTTGACGACACTTTGGTTCTCCACCGGAACGAAAAACCATTCACCTTGTCGGCGAAAGGCCTTGTTCTTGCGCCTGTTGCGAGTCTTGCCGTTCAAACCGGCACGGGCTTGCGCAACGTGCACTTCGTTAGGTTTCAACGACTCCATCGCATCGGCGACGGTAGAGACAGCTCCAGGAACCGCCGCGACGAACCACTCGCGCTCATCGTGACCGCAAAGAAAACGATCGATGACTCCATCGTTTTTGCGGGCCATGAGCAAGAGATGTTTCGCATCAGGGCGGGACTGGAGAACACCCAGTTCGAGTTCCTTCTCGAGAACGGCAGGAATTGTCAGGACGAACTTCTCGCCATGACGATCCTCCCGCACATCGAGCGAGTAATCGCTGGGCTCACGCCACCAACGCCGGTTTCGAGGCGGCTCCGGTTTTGTAATCTTGATTCGAGCACCCATGCGCGCGAACTGCTTTTCAACAGGTTTCGCATTCATGGTATGTGTAGAGGGCGGAGTCTTCTCCACCCTTCATTATGGATTCTTATCCTTGTTTAGTTGTTGCATGACGCCCGCAAAGTCGGGCATGCCGACCATGAGCGTCGTTCCGTAGCCCTGTCCGGCTTCCTTGAGAGTATCAAGGTATCGGAGCTGCATGAGCTGCGGGTTATTTTCAAACACACGGGCTGCGTTCGCGAAGGTTCGGATTGCAGCGGCTTCACCGTGTGCCGTTTCAACTTTTGCCTGCGCTTCTTTTCGCGCCGCGACGACACCTGCATAAAGCTGCTTCAGGTCGCCGCCGAGGATCACGTCGCGCATATCGACTTTCTCGATCTCAATCCCGAGCGGTTCCGCCGTTTCGCGGGCCACTTCGAGAAGTTGGGTTCCGAAAACAGCTTTTCGCTCGAGCAGGTCGTCCACATTCGCCGCACCAACAAGCTCACGAAGAGCGATTTGTGCGGACGTGTAAACAGCAGCGAGCGCGTCGGCCGCCTTCGTCGTGTAAGCGACGGCGTCAGTGACTCGGCAGAAGGCGACAACAGTGATTTTCACCGTTGCCTTGTCCTTCGTCGTCATTTCCTGCCCTTGCACGACCATCTGAGTCAGACGTGTGTCGAATGTTCGGACTTCCTGGTGACGACCGAAGAATCGGTATCTCCCGGGATCGAGCGTTTCGACGAACTTACCGTTCTCGTAATGCACGCCGACTTGGTTTTCCCAGACGACGAACTCACGAAGACGTGCTTTGACAAAGTTGAAAATGAGAGTTCCCACGACAGCTAAAACGATCGCGGAAACGAGGAATATGATGACTTGTTCTGTCATGGTTTCTCCTTTCTAGATTTTGGTTATTGATGGTTAATGATAAAATTGATAGGCAGACTTTTCGCCGGATTCCCCACTCCGCGGCGGGAGTCGCCCAAGCCAACCTTGAGCAAGCTCAAGGGGCGAAGAGGCGATCGCAGGGCCGTTTCATGGTTTGCCCCGAGGGGCGGAAGCCGACGAAAAGTGCATATTGGAGCCGGAATCGAACCGGCGACAGTTCCGTTTCAAGCGGAGTGCTCTACCTACTGAGCTATCAGTATGATCTGGTTTCTAGCCAGATGGCGATACGCAGGACTTCTCAGGGACACCCATTGAAGCTGCTGCCATTAGAATCAAAAAATTGGCGCCCGGACAGGGACTTGCACCCCGATCCGCGGATTCAAAGTCCGCTGCATTGCACTACTTATGCTATCCGGGAGTTGGCAGGAATGAAAAAAGAAAGATCAAGGATCAAAAATTGTGACCTGATATTTCTTCCTTCATCCTTGAAATCGGGGCCACCGGGATTCGCACCCGGTTCTCCAGCTTGAAAGGCTGGTATCCTAGCATCCATAGACGATGGCCCCATAAACAGGGATGAAGCAGGAAGTATCAGGGATCAAAAGAGTGATACTTGTTACTTCTTACCTCATACCTGTCATTGGTCGATCTGGTGGGAGTCGAACCCACAACATCCGCTTTCTGAGAGCGGCGCCTCTGCCAAGGTTGGGCTACAGATCGTGAAAGTGGTTGGCGGAGTCCTGTGGAGTTGCACCACATCCCGGGTCAGGGGACCAATTGCTTAGCAAACAATGCCGGTATCGCTTGTCCGGTTAGAACTCCCGCTTGGTGGCAACGGCAGGAATTGCACCCGCAACTCCTCGATTTTAAGTCGAGTGCCTCTTCTAATTGGGCCACGTAGCCAATAAATTTATCATTTAAGATTTAGCATTCATCAGCTTCCCGCGTAGAAAGCGTGACCAGAATTGATAAATCACATCTGTTAAATCAGAAATGACGCTGGATCCTCCGGTCGGCGTCGCACCGACATGGTCTCCTTTACAAGAGGAGTGCATTTCTTTCTCTGCCACGGAGGAGTTGGGCATTTATGATTTAAGATTTTGGATTTATCATTTCTTCATGGACAAAACCGAAATGAAGAACCGGACGAAGCAATTTGCGTTGCGCGTGATGACAATGACAGATCACCTGCCGTCAAACTCCAAGGCTAATGTGATCAAGAACCAGATTCTGAGATCAGCGACGTCGGTAGGCGCAAATTATCGAGCAGCACTTCGAGGACGTTCAAGTGCGGAGTTTATCGCCAAGCTAGGAACGGTATTAGAGGAGGCCGACGAAACCGCCTTCTGGCTGGAGCTGATCGAAGAATCGAATCTAATGTCTGCCGAAAAGCTGGTGTCACTCAAATCCGAAGCAGATGAAATCTGCGCCATCATTTTCTCGACACGCCGTTCCACTCGAGAAAATGATAAATCATAAATGCTAAATCCTAATTCGTGGAACCCCTGGTAGGAGTCGAACCTGCAACCTCGCGCTTCGTAGGCGCTTGCTCTTCCGGTTGAGCTACAGGGGCCTTCTGGAATACAAGGCGGAGGAATCGAACCTCTCGACGTCCTTCCCGCGGTTTATTGTCGTCGGCTTAGAAGGCCGGGGCGGGATCGCCTCGCAGTTGTGAAAGTTGGTACGGCGCACCGGTAACGCTCCGGTGTCTCCGGCATGGCGCGCCGGCATTCTTCTTTTGAACCAGCGCCGCATGAATTGGTATGGGCTGATGGTAATGCTCCACCGTCTCCTCTTTGTAAGAGAGGCATTCTTCTTTTGAACTAAGCCCATATACAAGGACCAAAGAAGAAGTACCGAGTATCAAAAACCTGAACCTAGCTCCTTCTTACTTAATACTTTTAAATGGTGCACCGTCCCGGTGCTGCCCCGGGATCTCCCGGGTGGAAGCCGGGCATCTTTGCTGCTGGACTAACGATGCATGAAAGTGGATACGCTGACAGGAGTTGCACCTGCGTCCGACGGGTTGCAGCCGCCTGCCTCGCTTCTCGGCCACAGCGTATTTGAAAAGGGCTGGGGGGAACAATCGGACTCGCACCGATACCGCGGCCTTCACAGGGCCGAATGCTGACTATTACACCATGATCCCCATCATTTTCGGAAATGATAAATCCGAGATGCTAAATCCTAAATGAACTGGTCCTTCCGGTGGGCGCTGCCCCCACATCATCCCGATTAAAAGTCGGGTGCATTTCTCACTCTGCCACAGAAGGAATCATTGAAATCAAAATGAAGCGGAAGACGCGACTCCCTCTTTCTCCTCCATGTTGCTGCTGGCCTCGGTTTCAATCCTCCCTACCCACTACCTCTCGACCGTTGCCGGCCTTCCGCTTCATTTTGATCTCGAATTGGAAACTGGCGGCTGCCGGGGAGTTGCACCCCTCCCTCCTGTGCTTCAGACAAGCGCTCTCCTGCGTGAGCTATGCAGCCTCGAACTCTGGTCGTCCCGGTCGGTAACGCTCCGACGTCTTCCGGTTATCGGCCGGACGCTCTGCTATTGAGCTACGGGACACAAACTCTGGCGGAGGCTGAGAGGATCGAATGTCTATGCTGATCAATCAGCACAGATACCTCGCTTCGCGATCCCACGACCCGGTGGGCCATCACGGTTTTCAAGACCGATAAGCGCGCCAGCCTTGCGAACCTCCGCATGTGAAAATGGCTCTCCGCCATGGACTCGCACCATGACTGCCGGGCTTAACAGGCCCGCGTGCTGCTTTACACCAACGGAGAACTGAAATTGGTAGGCGCTGGTGGAGTCGCACCACTCGTCTGCTACCCACTTGTTTAATGACGCCGGGGTTACAAGCCGGTCGCGGGGACAGCGCCTTTAAAAATGGTGGGAGGCCCTGGTAACGCTCCAGGTCTCCGGGGGTATGAGCCCCAGGTCGGGACTTCCCGGCCTCCGTTATTGAAAGTGGTCGCGGTGGCAGGACTCGCACCTGCTTTCACGTGCTTCCAAGGCACGGATCTCGACAACTTCGACCTCACCGCGTGATGAAAATTTGGTGGAGCTGACGGGTAACGCTCCCGCTCTTCCTGCTTGCAAGACAGGCGTGCACCTTTTGACACTTCAGCCCCCATCTTGGAATCAATGGAGAAAACCTCTCTATAAAACTGAGGCCCTCGCCATTGAATCCAAGAAACATGCCGCCCCGGTGCTGCCCCGGGTGGAAAGGTTTTGGAAACCTCTCGGCACGCTGGTGCGCGGCATTTGACGATTTCAATCCGCCGCCGACCGCCTACCCTGCTCATTCAACCAAAGTTCGGCGCTGCATCACCCACGTAGTGACGTTTGGGAGATTCGGCACAGAGGCCTGAATAACTCCCACGTGCATGAAGTAATTTTCGGGTGGATTCGCCAGTTATCGTTGAAAGCAGATAGACGGAAAGGACAGACTGAAACTTGTCATTCTTGTTTAATTATTTTCCAAATTCAAAGAACAAACACCTTTGCCCCAAAACTAATTGGGACAGCCGCGGGATTTCTCGACGGACGTTTCGGTGATTCAGGCTCACCTCCCTGCAGGCCCACTTAGGCACAAGTGGTGACGCAAGCAGCAGGCATAGTGGTGCCATCTTGACCGACTTAGCATTTCGCCGTAAACTCAAACTGTCAGAGCGAGCCTGCGGGCAATCACCTTGCCGGTAAGTGCTTGTTTTCACCGCCCCGAAGCCAGTTGCTGCTGGTTTCGGGGTTTTTTGTGCGATTTTCAGACTATAAATTCAGTGTTTTTCTTCTTTAGATTGTTTGTTGGTTTGGTTTTTATTCAAAAAAGACACAAAAAAACCCTGCTTTCTTTTTCGGAGAGCAGGGTCTACGTCAACAGTTCTACGACTTATTTCACGTAACCCTACTCCTTTCGCCCGGGATGTCCTCATTGCAGAATGCGGCATAACTCCGCAACCACAGCACAAGGGCACCACCCTGCCTACCCATTAACCCGGAGGTCGTAAGGCGGCTGGCGGCCGGTGTGGAATTATGTATTCTCTGTTTGGACATTTGGTTAAAGTTGCGAGGCCGCTATTGTTAGTTGTATCTCTTGAAAAGTCAAGATGTTTATTGAGATAAACTCAAAGAAGTTACCCATCTGGCAATCTTGATTTGTTGATGTATACCCGCGTTCAAACAAAAATCATCAGCCCTTAGGCTCCACGGCGCGATACGCATTGACGAGAGCCCCTTCGCCCTCTTTCCCCTTGATGGAGTTTCCATGCTCCATACCAACGATGAAGTCGCGACCATCTGCTTTCGCCTTTTCATGGATATGTTGGAAAACCTTTCCGTAATTAATCTCACCTGTTCCCGGCTCCTTGCGCCCGGGATTGTCGCCCGCTTGGAAATACGCAATTTCACTCCAACTCAAATCGATGTTCGGAATGAGATTTCCCTCGGTAATCTGCTGGTGGTAGATATCGAAGAGAATCTTGCAGGCCGGTGAATTCACGGCACGGCAAATGGCATAGGCCTGGTCGGATCTCTCGAGGAAAACCCCGCCGTGATTGGCGTGCCAGTTGAGCGGCTCGAGAACCATGACCAATTCATGCGGTTCAAGCACGGCCGCGCACTCGCGAAGGAGATCAATGACGTTCGCTGTTTGATAGTCTTCGGAAAGACGAGGCCCGCCGAAGTTGTTCCATTTTTCCGCGTCTTTGTACTGTTGATCAACGGTGCCGGGCACAACCGTCATCCACGTCGCGCCGCAGCGTCCGGCGATCTCAACCGCCTCCTTCATTTTGGCCAGAACTTCCTCGCGGTATTCTTTCTTTTTCACCGCGAACGTCGGTCGCTGGAAATCACCGTAAGCCACAAAGACTCCCATCTTCATCCCGAGATCGGAAAGCAACTTACCGATCTTTTCCTGCATCGCGGGTTCTTCGTTTGGCATGCCGTTCTGTTCCCAAGCGGTAAACCCTTGATCAGCGGCGTAGCGGATTTGATCGAGAACATCATTCCCTGCCGAAGCGCGGAACGACCCCGGCTTGGGCGCGAAATTCATGCGAAACTTCTTTGCTTGATGATTATCAGCGATCAAGCGGGACGGAGCGGTGAACGCAGTGGCGGCGCCAGCGGCAGCAAAGGTGGAAAGGAAGCGGCGTCGGGTTTCAGTGGGGAGTTGGGTGGTTTTCATGTTTTTGATTCTTAACGCGAATGAACAC
The DNA here is from genome assembly GCA_039192745.1 of Verrucomicrobiota bacterium. Taxonomy (GTDB): domain Bacteria; phylum Verrucomicrobiota; class Verrucomicrobiia; order Verrucomicrobiales; family DEV007; genus JBCCWV01. The sequence continues at coordinate 20,022 of JBCCWV010000040.1, forward strand.
GGATTTCCAAGTTCATTTATGGGCATGCGAGAAGACTCCTATCAGAAATTCGCCTTCTGCGCCAGACGTGCCTTCCGTGTCGCCATCCCTTTGACCAAGCGAGACTCGGCAATAAAGTTCCCTCACTCCAAGGTCAGCAAAAACGCCATCACATCTTCTAACTCCTGCGGCTTGAGCAGGACCCCCATCGGTGGCATGGGACTGACCTTTGCCGCCCAGCCTTCGGCGATGTCCTTCATCGGGTCGATCAGGCTGTCTCGAAGGTATTCGGAACTCTTTCGGGCCGCAATTCCATCCAAGGCAGGACCAATGGGACCGCCTTCTTCGCCAAGCTTGTGGCAGCGAATACAACCGGCGACCGGATGTTTGCGAAAAATTTCTTCGCCCCTTTTCACATCCCCGACGAGCGCTACTTCGGTGGTCATATCGGGCAGGACTTCCTGCAGAGCAACATTGTCATAGAACGCTTGCCCCATGGAGCGCCCCCAACCGCCGAAAAGACAGTTCACTTGGACTTTCCGGCGATCGCCCGAGTTGAAATAGACTTCGACCTCCGTCCAATCATTCTTCTTTCGCAGCGAACGCGTGACGACTTTGCCCGGCATCTTGTGCACGTTCAACAATGCACCCATCGCATTGACGAGTGCACCAGTTCGGATCCAGCCGGATAGACGATAGTCGGTATTCGGTTTAACGGCGACATCCGTAGCCCAAGCTGCGTCCGATCCATTACCGGTATGCGGCGACGCGATTAAGAGACACACATCACCGTCCTGTGCGTTCCGACGCTCGATGCGAAAGACCGTGTCTTCACTCTCCGAGAATTTCAGCGGCCGCCACCCGTCCGGTTTGCCCTGAGTCACGTTCTCGAAGGAAGGGTTTGGCAATAAGTTAGGGCCGAGTCTTGTTGCACCAGTCACACTGAGCCCCTGATTCGCCGCCGCTGCTTTCAAGGCAGCAGAAATCCAAGCATCCTCACGGTTTTCCCGTCGCGCGAGCATTTGCGGAACCGCACGCTTCACAGCCTCCGCGGAAGGAAACATGGCCAATTTCGTGCACGCAACGCGCCGAACACGGGGGTCGGCATCGCTGACCACGGGTGTGTCGAAGAAGAGTGCCACTCCAGCTTCATCATTCTTGATCGCGCGAATGGCGTTTCGTTTTAGCGCGGAATCGCCGGAAATTAGAGCGACCAAATGGGTTTCGCGATCCAGCGCTTCGAGACCGTCCAGAGTCCAAAGGGCATGGATCGAGGCGACTCCTTTCGAACGGACGAGCGCACGCAACATCGGCGCGACGGATTTCTCGCCGCGCTCGACGAGAAGTCGCTGCGCGGTTTGCCGCCAGAAGAGATTCGGGTCGGACAGCGCGGCGACCAGCGCTTCGGAGTCGGCATTATTCAGGGAAATCGTCTGCGGCTCAGGCGCCTCTTCCCAAACGACGCGGTAGATCCGGCCATGCTTGCGATCGCGGTTTGGATTGATGTGCGCGTTACCGTCACCACGCTGTGCAGCGTAGCCGCCACGCTCCGGACTCGGCGTCGGATTATGCTGAACAATAAAGGCATACCAGTCGGCCACCCAGAGATTCCCATCCGGTCCCACTTCGGCGGCTACCGGCGAGAACCATTCGTCGGCGCTTGCAAGAAATGCAAAATCATTGGTCGCCGCGAAGCCGCTGCCTTCGTTGGCTAGGTCGTATTTTCCTAACAAGTGTCCTGTCGGTCCGCAGACAAAAACTTTTTGATCGCGCCACGATTCCGGGAACGCGTTTGATGTCGCCACCGTTGAACTCGCCGCCGAGGTATATGCCCCGAAGGCATCGACCTGACGAATGTTCGGCGTGATGGGGTGGAACAATGGTGTGTCGGCAATCATCTCCGCAGACATTCCGGGAGTCCCCTCGCGGTATGCCGTCGCGGGCAGGCCGCAGAAAAAGACGGGGTTGTTGTTCGCCGTGGATCCAAAAAGCTCGCCATCGCTATTGAAGCCGACGCCCCACGTGTTGTTGTTGAACTGATGGAGAAACTCCATCTTCAACCCGTTGGCTTTAAACCGGTAAAGGCCACTCCCAAAGCGCAGTTTTTCGCCGCCAATCTCGCCGTTGAACGACGCGTAGCCGACGGTTCCGTAGAACCAGTTATCAAAGCCGTATCGCAAATTCGCCGGTCCGGCATGAGTATCGTCCTTGCCCCACCCTGACAAAATCACCTCACGCACATCCGCCTTGTCGTCGCCGTCAATGTCTTTCAAAAAGAGAAAATCCGGAGCGTGCGAAACGACCACGCCGCCATTCGCAAAGGTCAGGCTCGTCGGGATATTCAGATTCTCCGCAAAGATTGTGACCTTATCGCAGCGACCGTCGCCATCGGTGTCTTCAAGGATCTTGATCTGGTCATTCCCGCCCGACTCCCGAACCTGATTCGGATAGTCTTTCGTCTCGATGACCCAAAGTCGTCCGCGTTCATCCCAAGCGAGGTTCATCGGATTCACAATCTGCGGCTCGGCGGCGAACAGCTCCAGCCGGAAGCCCATCGGCGCTTGCGTGTATTTCATGCTCTCCTCTGCCACGAGGGGAAACTGCCACGGCAAAGGCTCGGGGCGCTTCTCGTAGTTTGGAATGTTGTCACGTTTCTCATACCGCAGCGGGGCGCGCGACTCGATGAACTTTTCATAAGTCGCCCGCCGCTCCTCACCGATCGACCAAAGGATTCCCGCCTTCATCATCTGATGAAACCCGCTGTTGCCCCAAACTCGTTCGTCATGGCCGGAAGCCGTGTAGAAGACGCGCCCCTTGCCCTGGGTTCGCACCCACGTCCACGGTTCCGGCCGCAGGAGAAGCTCGCCTTTCATCGGATCACGCACCATAAGAACGGTGCGGCTCTTCGGGTTATGGCGCGTGTGAACGTAGGTTTCGTCCCATGCCTCGAATTCAACCACTCCATCCATCGCCGCGTGATTCGGTTGGATAATCCGCGGCGTGAAAACGCCCGACTTGTGCTTTTGGAAGCGCCCGCCGACGAGCTGATCATATCCTGGCTCATTTTGAAAACACCAGCTTGCGGAATGCACCGGCACGAAACCTTTCCCTTCTTTCTCGACGAAGTTTTTTAGGTTCTCCCACTGGTGAGGCTCTATCGTCTGGTGGTTTGCGTAGAGCAGCAACGCGTCAAAACGGTTCAAATAGTTGGCATCCCCAAGCGCCTCTTCAACGGTCGTCACATAGTCGAAATAGATCCCATCTCGCCCTAACGCTTGCGCCAACATCGGGTAGTAGAGGTCACTGGGATGCAGCTCCGCCTTGTGCCCGAGGAACAAAACACGAACCGGACCGGCATGAAGCCCGGTGCACAAAAGAGTTAAGATGAGTGCGAGAAATTGAACCTTCATGATAGCGAATTTATTTGGTGCCCTTCCCTTTCGTGCCTCGCTTCTGCCCCCGGTGATAAGGTGAATCCGTCGGAATAACGGCATTTGGCGCCGTGTTCCGGGGAACGCTTATTGCAAAGCGGGCCTTCACGTCTGCAAAAGCAGGATCATTGGCGAGGTTGGTGAATTCGTTCCGGTCCTTTTCCAAATCGTAAAGCTCCTCGAATCCGTCGGGATAGATGATGTAGCGATATTTCGCATCGCTCATACCGTGGGATGGGGCTTTTTCTTTGTTGAAGACGTGGGAAGTCAGCGAGAGGCGATCATCAATCTGCGAGGGCTCCTTTAGCTGCGCGGCGAGCGAACTTCCCGTGCATTGATCCGGGATCGGCAATCCCGCCAACTCGCAAAGCGTGGGGTAAAGATCGGTCAGCGTCGCCGGCTGGCGGGTTTCCATTCCATCTTTAGAAAGACCGGGCGCATGAATGAATAATGGAACACGAGTCGTTTGTTCCCAAAGCGCAAACTTCTCCCAGTTGTCCTTTTCACCGATATGGAATCCGTGGTCGGTCCAGAGTACGACGATGGTGTTCTCGGCCATCGGCGACGCGTCGAGACCATCGAGCAAACGGCCGAGTTCGTAATCCACATAACTGATCGAAGCGAGATAGCCCTGCATGAGCTTCTTCCACTGCTTGTTGTCGGTCACCCACTGGTGCCATGCCACGCGGTCATGGGGTCGCGCATCATCGAGGTCGTTCTCGAGATAGGGCGGAAGTTGCACCTCGTCTTCCGGATAAAGATCAAACCATCGCTGCGGCACTTCGAAAGGAATGTGCGGACGGAACAAGCCAACAGCGAGAAATAGAGGCTTATCTCCGACGACTGTCATCTGCTCAACGGCCCAATCGACGACTACTCCATCTCCCTGATCTTCAGACAGTTCTACCGGCGCCGCTCCGAAGTAAAAGTTCCCCAGCGGCCGCTCTCCGACAAAGCCTTCGTTTTGATTCCGCTTTCCCACAAAGTCCGGCCGCGGCCAGTCCGCGGAGATCGGATCGAGCGGATCGCCGCGGTAATCGTCCCATGCCTCCGGGTCGTTTTGCGAGTCCCCGGGCGTCCATTGCAGAGTGTGAAAGATCTTTCCGCCACCTACTGCGCGATAGCCGTGATCGCGAAAATGCTGCGAGATAACCACGGCTTCTTCGAGCACCTTCGACTCGTGCCGCCAACGTGGTCCATGGGCGCGAAAAAGATTGCGATAGATACCCGACTTCACCGGATGCACACCAGTCATCACTGCCACACGCGAAGGATGGCAAGCGGGTGCGGCACAGTGCGCATTGGAGAACGTCACAGAGCGCTTCGCCAGGCGTTCAAAGTTCGGTGTTTGAATTCCCGGGTAGTTATCAAGGGGCGAAATGTAGTCGTTCAGATCATCGACGGAGATGAAGAGGACATTTGGTTTTTCCAATGCCAGCGACGTTGTGATGCCGCTGAAAAGAACGAGAATAGCGAAAGCAAGGTTGGGGGATTTCATGGCACTAGGGATTACATTCCGATTCAAAACTGTGGATCACGCGTCTGCATGTTCGCTTGATGCTTCTCAACCGCCGTCTGAATTTCGGCAAGAGCCTTCGCGCCAACCTTGTCGCCGGGTCGCGCTCTTTTTTCCGACGGGTCGCGACCCAGATGAAAGAGAAGTGGTGGGTCGTGGGGCTTGGCGGGATCGCGCTCGTAGGCGGGTCGCGTCTTGAAATGCGCCTTCCATGGACCCAATCGGCAGGCAAATAACTCTCGTCCCCGGTAGTAGAAAAAGGGCGTCTTCGGCGGCGGCGGCCCACCTGCGAGGAATCCCGAAAGGTCCCGGCCGTCGATAACAAGATCCGACGGCAAAGCGGCTCCGCCAAGAGCAACCGCCGTTGGAAAGAAGTCGAGAATGCTGGCCACGATCGCGGTCCTGCACGGTTCGACCGTGCCCGGCCACCAGGCGATTCCCGGCACTCGCATCCCGCCTTCCCACGTGCTTCCCTTGCCCTCGCGCAACGGCCCCGCGCTTCCGCCTTCGTCGTGCATCACCGTCCAAGGTCCGTTGTCGCTGGTGAAGAAAACGAGCGTGCTCCGATCAAGTCCCAAGTCGCGCAAGGAGTCCAGAATCTCTCCCGTGCTCCAGTCGAGTTCTTCCACTGTATCTCCGTAACGACCAGCCCGGCTTTTGCCATGAAATTGCTCGGAAGCAAAAAGGGGCACATGAGGGAACGTGTGCGCAAGGTAAAGAAAGAATGGCTTGTCCTTGTTCGCTTCGATGAACTTCACCGATTCCTCGGTGTAACGCTTGGTGAGGGTGACCTGATTCGCCGGTCGCTCAATGACTTCATTATTTCGCAAAAGAGGCACGTCCCAACCGTCGATCGGCGGATTCTGCGCTCCGGCATGTTCCCGGTGCAGGATACCCTCACGCGGATCCATGTCGTTCGAGTAGGGAAGCCCGAAACTCTCATCAAATCCCTGATCGGTCGGCCGCGATCCTTCGTGGATGCCCAAGTGCCACTTGCCCACATGCATGGTTGCGTAACCCTGCTCCTTCAGTGCTTCGGCGATGGTTATTTCGGCATCGGGCAAACCGCCCTCTGACTCCGGGAACAGAACCCGCCGACCATCGCTGCACATGCCGGACCGGATTGGATAACGCCCGGTCAAGAGCCCCGCCCGGCTTGGCGTGCAAACAGAGGCCGCGGCGTAGAAGTCCGTAAAACGCAGCCCTTCCGCGGCCATGCGATCAATGTGCGGCGTGCGGATAATCGGAGATCCGTAACAGCCGAGATCCCCATAGCCGAGATCGTCCGCGAAAATGATCACGAGATTTGTCTTCTCATTTGCCGCGATGGGCAAAACGAAAAACCAAAAGGCGCCGCAAAGCGCGAGGGCAAATTTCATACTTAAGGGTTGGGGGTTTGTTCTTCTGGGTCGCGGCTCTCGTTATCTGGAATGATACCGAACCAGAGTCGTCGGCCGGCTTGAAACGGGAGATTAAGCTCGAAGTTCTCGAAAGAAGCGCCGCCCGGAATTCTTGACTTGGATCTCCAGTAAGAGCGGCGGGCGTTGACGGCGACCGAAGGAGCGGCATCCGCTTCGGTACGCCAATAGTGAATCGCTTTTTGACCCGTATACTTCCACCACCACTTCACGCCGGGATCGTGTTCGACATGGACGGGGTCAACAGCGTCCGTGGAAAGTTCGACGTGATAACGGCCATCCGGCAATCGCGTCAAAGACTCCGGTGGAAAGGTATGCCATGGCAAAAAACCGAGCTGGTCGAGTGGATCTTCGTCTTTCCAGAGTGTGCTCGCATGAATGCTCTGGTCATCGGCAAGGTGAAGACGCCGGAGTTGTCCGTAGTTCCCCATCGTGGCCGAAAGAATGCACTGCGCCATTTCCTTTCCTTCGGGGTCGGCGTGGGTCACCAACTCGATCTCATGGGGACGAGCTGGATCAAAGACACATTCCACGACCGGACGGGCCCCATTGGGAAACGGCTCGGTGTGGATAAATACATGTAAGCGCCCACTTGCGGGGTCAATGCGGCCGCGAACGGGCATCGACGGAGGGCGGCTGTCTTCGATCGAATGGGTTGCCCAAAACGAAAGCCCCTCTTTCCCGGGACGAACCCGACTTATCTCCAATTCCGATTGCTCCCGATGCGTTTCCCCGACGACCATCGGCTCGATGGAAAGATAATTGACGACGCGAGGGTAGGGTTGCCCGAGATACGGCGTGTAAATTCGAATCAATCCAGCGGGCCCGCGCGTGGGATGGAGGCCAATTCGAATTCCCTCCCGCAGCCCCCAGACCGGACGGTCTTCCGGCACACCCTCGCCGGGATAGACGAAGGGTTGATCAGTCCCGCGGACTTCGACGGTGCAAAATAGGAAAACTGGAAGGAAGAAGGAGAGCATCTTCATCCACGTTGAAATGAACCCATCCACCTTGCAGGGCGAAACGCGCAGAGACCTACGATCTCAAATCCTTCCGTTGTCCACGTCGTTGGCATCAAAGCATCAGCAAGCATTGCCTTTCAAAGAGCTGAGTCAGCTTGAGCCGTCTTCTTCGATTTCATCGCGTTGGCGTCTGCAGACTCTTTCCGTCGAATTTCGAACCGATCGATCCCGAAGAAGAACCTGTCTTTCATCGCAGACGGATTCTGTCCGATGATGTGCACATCGATCTGGAGAGGTTCACGCGGGCTGATATTGACTCCCTTGAATTCGATCGGTTCACCGAGACTGACGCCGGGATTGTAGAGATCGACTTCACGGAGCTGACCATTGATGGCAAATTTCACGATCGCGTAGTCTTTCGCCGAAGTAGGATGGACGATGAGGTCGACGGTTCCTGGGGCAAGCCCGTCAAGTTTCATCGTGTAAATGTCACCCGGCTGACCGTCCCGCCAGAACAGTTGCCTGTTGCCGGACCAGCCATCTCCGAAAGACGTCATGCGCTGGGAAATCAGGGTGCCAGAATCCACGGGATACTTTGCGACCAACGATTCCGCCTCGTAAAAACGGGCGTGGGGGTCGATTTTTCTTGGAGCCGCGTCCTGATTCTTCGCTGCTGGTGGCGCCTCGCCCGGTAATGGAACCTGCTGCGGACTGGCGAGATATTTTACGAGATCAGCGACCTGCGAAAGAGGCAATGCGTCGAACAATCCGGCCGGCATGAGCGATTGTGACATCTCGAGACGATTCGCCACATCGGCCTTTTTCACATCGACGAGAACTCCGCCGGGCATGGATACTTTGTAGAACTCGGGCGTCTGCGACTGCACCATCCCGCTCACGGTGGCGCCGTCCTTCATGGTGAAAACGTTGAGTTGGTAGTCCTTCCCGACGACGGCGTTGGGAGCGAGCACGTTCTCCAAAACATAACCGAGGTCCGCACGGTTCGACCCGGTGAGGTCAGGCCCCATGGCAATGCCCTCGCCAAACAACTGGTGACAGGTACCGCAGGTCATCATGTAGGCCTGCCGACCGCGCGAGGCATCCGCACGCGCAATCGTCATCGGATCCAGCTTCTCCTTCCACTCCTCCATCGCGGCATGCAGTTGATCGAGATCCACTCCCGCACCGCCTCGCGTCCAGTTGGCCGCAATCAAGGCGTCGATCTTCTCGTTCTCGAAAAGATCAAACTGATCGAGCATAACCGGGGAAATCAAAGATGGTTCAAGGCGATCGTCATCAACGGCTTGCAGAAGGACGAGCGCCATTTCCGGACGGCTCGCAAGAAGGTTGATCGCTTCGTTGCGAAGGTTCAAATCCAGCTGATCCAGCTTGGCGACAAGGACTTCGGCCGAGTTGACACTCGGGGCTGTGCGCATGGCACGGATGGCGGCGAGCTTCATCCCCGGATGATCAAGCAAGGTGCGAGCGACCTCCGCAAGTTCAGGATCGCGTCCAGCGATGAGCAGATCCATGGCCTCCCTGCGCCCCCCCAACTTCGCCTTTTGATTCAACGCAACGGCGCGCCACTCCGGGAAAAATTCTTCATCGCCGAAGCGGGCCCCGAGTCGACTCAGCACCTGCGCCACCCTTTCATTCTTCTTCGAAAACTTCGCTCCCTGCGACTTCGCGGCAGGCCACTTCTCCGGAGGATCAACGGCGGGCAACTTCTTCAACGCCCCGAGCAAAGCGCCCGCCCGTTTGACGAATTCATCAGGTTTTTGTGTTTGGGAGAGAGACAGGAGAATAGCCTCGCGACCTTGGGAAGAAGTCGCGGCACGGCGGGAAACGAAATCCTTCAGTAACTGCCACGGCGTGCGATCTGCCAGAGCGAAGGCACGAGGAGTGTCGCTTTCGACCAGCGGCTCGATGCCATACCAACTCAATAGAGGAATGTTAGGATCATTGACGCTGCGCCCATGCGAGACGAGTCCCTCGGCGAGCAGCCAACGCGCATCGAGCGGCAACTCCTGCAGTTTGGCGGCGAGGTGGCGACGCACCCAGAGCGAATTCTCCGACCTCGCCATTGATTCAAAGACCGGTATGGTCGCTGCGTTGGGCAGAGCCAACTGCACCGCCCAACCACGCACGTATTCGTCTTCGTCCCGCAACGCGGCCATCATCTGATCCCCGTTCATCGTGCCGGTCACATGCCGAGTCCAGAAAGCGCGCAAAAGAAGCGGGGTTGAACCCGCGTTTTCTGCCTCAAAAGCCGTCAAAGCCGCTTCAGTCGCCGATTTATCGAGGCTCCCGGTGGCCGAACGCTCCTGGAGAATTCGCTGGGCTTGGCGAGCGATGAAGGCGTTCGAGTCCGCCAAAGCCGCCACGAGATCCGCGTCGCTTCGCGAGGGCAAATCAAGCTTTGTAGACTTCGCGTCACCATAACGCACACGGTAGAGTCGGCCGTTTTCCCGGTCCCAG
>JBCCWV010000041.1:0-29675 GCA_039192745.1 Verrucomicrobiota bacterium
CCGGCCTGCTTTTCCTGTTCGAGTGGTTTAGGGCGCCGGAATCCAAGCGCGTCGACATCGGGCATTTGGCTCACTTGGGCGGCGCACTGGTCGGATGGAGTTATGCTCACGCAATCGGCAGGGCTGGGGTGCCTTTTTCAGTGCAAAGTCTCAGACGAGAACGCGAGGAAATGGATTCGGAGAAATCCGTTTGGAAGGAGAGAACTGCGAAGAAAGAAAAGGAGGACCCGAGCGTGGACGCCATCCTCGACAAGATCAGCGAGAAGGGAATCGACAGTCTCAGCGAGAAAGAGCGGAAGCTCCTTGAACAAGCGAGCGAAGAATCATGATCGGGGAATACCTTCGAAAAGTTGGCGGTTGGTTTCTGATTGCGATTGGGGTTATTTCTGCAGGATTTCTCGGCGTGGAGTTTGGCGAAAGGACTTCTCCACCAATCCTGCCTGAGGTCTCAGTCATCGGAAAGGAGTTCGATGAAGGCGGAATATCGGCCAAACCCGGATTCTGGTTTCGAGATCAAGGGACTCTTCGTGACTTCATTTTTCGGCAAGGGTTGAAGGATTCCGGTTCCTCCCAGGTGGATGCAGACGATTCGGAGCTGGGAGGTATTTTGTTTCCAGAGACGTTTCTATTGAAGGTTGTTGCTGAGGACGGGGGAATGGTTGAAGTGGAGTTCATCCAGCCCCGAAAACTCGCGGGCGAGAGAGGTTGGGTGCGGGGAAGTGACCTTGCTGTGGGGCTCGAATAGCGGCAGAGTGATTGAATCCGATATTATGAGCGAAGAAACCAAAGCGAAACAAGCCGACCACCGGGACTTCACCGGCGTGGGCTGGGCATCTGTTCCATTTCACCGTGGATCGACGGGGAATGAGGAAATAGACCGCAGGATTTCGGAGTTGGTGGCCGATTGGAAATGCGGCCAAAACGGATCGCTGATCGAGGAGATGATCATCACGGCGCTGAAACTGGGGCACGATCAGGTTGGGGTTGGAGAGTTGAAGCTGTTGAACCGCGCGTTGAAGGAAATGCGAACGGCAGAAAACGTTTTTCATCCTTATCAACACCGCAGAAAGGTCTCCGTCTATGGATCGGCAAGGACCGACCCTTCTGCCCCGGAATACAAAGCGGCCGTCGAATTCGGCCGAAAAATGGCCGAGAAGGACTACATGGTGATCACGGGCGCGGGGGACGGGATCATGGGCGCCGCCAACGAAGGGGCCGGTCGCGAGTCGAGCTTCGGCTTGTCGATCAATCTGCCGTTCGAAACTGGAGCCAATGAAACCATTCGCGGCGACCTCAAGTTGATCGATTTTAACTACTTTTTTACGCGAAAGCTTTCCTTCGTGAAGGAGGCGGACGCAGTGGCCTTTTTCCCGGGGGGATTCGGGACGATGGACGAAGGTTTCGAGCAACTGACCCTCATTCAAACCGGAAAAACGACGGTTGTTCCACTTGTCGCCGTGGATGCACCCGGAGGAACTTACTGGAAGACGTGGAAACAGTTTCTCGAGGAGCACCTTCTTCGACGCGGTCTTATCTCGGAGGAAGACTTCTACCTCTTCAAAGTAACCGATGATCTCGACGAGGCGGTGGAAGAGATTCTCGGGTTCTACCGTGTGTTTCACAGTTATCGGTTTGTGAAGGGGAAGATGGTGATTCGCTTGAAGGAAAAGCTGAGTGAAGGCGCCGTGAAACAACTCAATGCGGACTTCAGCGGAATGCTCGAAAAGGGCGAGATATTTCAGTCCAAGGCTTTCAAGGAAGAAGCTGATGAGCCGTCGTTGATGTCGCTCCCGCGTTTGGTTTGCAGCCCGAAACGCAAGGGCTACGGGATGTATCGCAAGCTCATTGATGCAATTAACCAGGCGGAAACAGAGTCTGCCGCTAAGTAATGGCGAAGCAGCGGCTCGACCAATTGCTGGTGGAGAAGGGGCTTTGCGATTCGCGCGAGCAGGCAAAGCGCCTGATCATGGCGGGAGAGGTATTGATCGGAACCGCGGTCGCAGCGAAGCCTGCTGTTCAGGTTTCCAACGAAGAGGAGATTACGGTGAAGGAGTCACCGAGGTATGTGAGTCGAGGCGGAATCAAGTTGGAGGGAGCGTTGAATGCTTTCGGCATCGATCCCGAAGGCAAAGTGTGCATGGATGTCGGTTCTTCGACCGGAGGGTTCACGGACTGTTTGCTGCAACGAGGCGCGCGGAAGGTCTATGCGTTCGATGTGGGAACGAATCAACTTGTCTGGAAGCTGCGGAACGATCCCCGTGTAGTCTCAAGAGAAAAGTTCAATGTGCGCTACATCAAGCCAAAAGACGTAGATGACCCTATCGAATTGTGTCTTATCGATGTTTCATTCATCTCTCTAACACTAATCCTAGGGCCTGTTTTTGAGGTCTTGGCCGCAGAGGGGAATATCATCTGTTTGGTGAAACCCCAGTTCGAAGCGCCTCGAAAGGCGGTGGGGAAAGGAGGTGTTATTCGCGATGAGTCGGTACGCGTTGCTGCGCTCAACAAGATATATGAGTTTGTCGTCGAAAAATCGGAAAAGGTTTGGCATCGGCATATTGACTCGCCCATATCAGGAACCGACGGTAACCTCGAATATTTTGCATGGCTGACACATTGAAAAAGCGACCATCGAAAATCGGGATCATCGTCAATCCGCACAAAAGAGGCGCCGAGGAAGCGGTTCCGGAATTACGCGATGTCTTTGAGCGAGAGGGGATGGAGGTGCGCTTCGACACGAACGGTGCGCAGCTCGATTTGGGCAACTATGCAAACACTTCCGGAGAGGTCATGGAATGGGCGGACTTTGTCATTTCACTGGGTGGAGACGGGACTCTTCTCGGCACGGCGAGGGCCATGAGTACGACCGGCTTTTTTCGACCTTTATGCGGGATCAATATTGGGACTCTTGGTTTTTTGACCTGCGCAACAATGGGCGAACTGGATAAAGTGGCTGGCGCTTTAGCCAATGGACGCTATCGCCTTAGTCATCGAGGACTTTTGGAAGTAAGTGCGGAAGTAGAAGGAAAAGGCAGGGTAGAACAATCGTGGCTGGCACTGAACGAATTGATGGTTGGACGCGGCGCGCGATCCCGTCTCGTCAAGATCGAAGCTGCCATCGACGGCGAGTTCCTGAATAACTACCACGCAGACGGTTTGCTGGTCGCGACGCCCACAGGGTCAACTGCTTATTCTTTATCGGCTGGAGGTCCGCTGATAGCGCCCGAAAGTGAGGTAGTTGTCCTCACACCTATTTGCCCACACGCCCTCTCCGTCCGTTCACTTGTCGTTGGATGGAACTCGCTTTTGAGACTTAAACCGCTGGAGTGTGAAGACGATGTCTTCCTGACCATTGATGGATATCAGGTAACGGAGCTTAGAAGAGGTATGGCTGTTTCAGTCAAGCGCTCTAATTCCGTTATATCTCTAGTTGAATTGCAGGACGGAAGCTTTTATCAAACTCTACGGAAAAAGCTCCGTTGGCAGGGGAGCAGCGTGGCGTAGATGGTGGAATCCCAGGAGGAAACCATTGTAGCAGTGGCCACGCCGAGAGGCGAAGGCGCCTTGGCCATCGTCAGACTTTCGGGCTGCCATGCGATGCGAATTGCGAACGAGTGCCTCGGAAGAGGATCCCCTGTTGACGCCAATTGCGATCGAACCTTGTTATTGCGTGATATTTTAGACCAAGACGGCGAGCGCATTGACCAAGTAATTGTTACAACGTTTGTGGGGCCTCGAAGTTTCACTGGAGAAGACACGGTGGAGTTGACCTGTCACGGTGGAGAATACGTTTCGGCGAGGATCGTGGAGCGGCTGGTCGAGGCTGGAGCACGAGTCGCAAATGCCGGAGAATTCAGCGAGCGGGCGTTCACCAATGGAAAAATCGACCTCACGCAGGCCGAGGCGATCATGCAGGTTGTTTCGGCAAGGACAGTGCACTCCCTCCGTGCGGCCAATTCACAAATGAATGGTGGGCTACGAAAACGAGTGCAAGCGCTTCGTGAGCGAATTCTGCACATCTTGGCCCAAATCGAAGCGCGCATTGACTTTCCCGAAGAAGATATCGAGCCCGAGACGGCGGCGACTTGGGAGGCTTCAATAACCTCCATCAGCGAAGATCTGCAAACTCTCGCGGCGCATCGAGAGCGTAGCCGAATGCTAATAGATGGGGTGAGCGTCGCTATCGTGGGGCCGCCCAATGTCGGGAAGTCCTCTCTTGCCAATCGGTTCCTGGGGTTCAACCGTTCGATTGTCAGTGATATCCCCGGGACGACACGAGATACCGTTGAGGAGATGATAGACCTCGACGGTTTCCCTTTCCGTCTTATCGATACTGCGGGAATCCGAAACCCCGCTGACGATATTGAAAAGGAAGGTGTCATTCGCAGTCGTCGCACAATGGAGGAGGCCGATATCGTTCTTATCACTGCGGCAGCTGATCAGGCTCCGCCGGAAGAGTTTTTTCAGACTTGTCGAAAAAAGGACATATGGGTCGTGAATAAGTGTGATTTGGAACTGGACGCTCGCTGGCATTCCTTCCCCAGTTCTTGGTTGCCTGTTTCATGCAAAACTGGAGCTGGGATAGGGGAATTGCTTTCTCTCCTCCGGAATAAGCTTTTCTCGTCCGAACCAGAAACACGTTTTCTTATCAACATGCGGCAGAACGATGCGTTGCAGCGCTGTCGAGAGCATCTAAACGCTTCAGTTCAGATGATTCAAAAAGGACTCGATGAAGAGCTGGTTGCCATCGCTGTGCGAGAAGCCATTCAGGCCGTTGAATCGATCACTGGGGGTGCGCTCGACGAGGATTTGCTGAACAGTATATTCGGGAGCTTTTGTCTCGGAAAGTAAATTGGGAATGGGTCCCTATTCCTCTTGCGCTTCTCTCGCGGCTTCCGACCTCTGTATTTCCTCTTCCGAAAGTTGGTCTTCCTCGATTCCGCTCAGGGCGTCCGGGTTCAATATCTCCTCTTCCAGTTCGCGCTGTCTGAACTCCTCTTCCGTCATGAATTTGCGCACAATCACTCTGTTCCGTGACGGGTCCAGCTCGTTGTAATGGATTTCCTGGAAGCTCCTCAGATTTTCAGGGACGGATTTCCTCGGCGCGGATCGCAGCTTCGGATATGAGGCAGGACTCAGAAAATCGATGGCTTGCTTTTCTGGAACATCCGTCGTCATGTTAATTACAAATCGATCAAAGAGCGAAGTCTGATAGAAGGGTGGAACTCCCTCGGAAAAGATCTTCATCACCGTTTGCCCGCCCTTCTTTGTGATAAGGAGGTCAGGCTCATTCGCTGGCTGCATCCTTTCCAAACTGACAAGGGTACCCGATTTTCCTCCGGTATCTACAATCTCTAGCTCCATGATATAGGTGACAGATTCGCCTTCAATTTCGACCGTTCTCGTGGCCTCTTTTCTTGCGGTCGTTGTGATTTGGTTGCCTCGAGTCGTGGCACCGGAAGAAACAGAAACCTCCCAACCGGAAGAAATGGGCATTGCGTCCAAGAGCTGCTTTGGATTGACCGGGAAATAGGGCGGCTCTGCGGCTCGCGAAGTCATCGGAAGAAAGAAAACGACGACGCTAGCGATGAAGGTCGAGGAAACGCGTGAGAGTTTATTTGATTTAATCATCGAGATACTTAAAATAAACGACACGATACTTCACGACAGCTTGGGGAGGATTGTAGGCATCTTCCAGCGTGGAGCTTTCCCACTCCACTTTTCCAAAGACCCTTTCGCTGCTCTCGTCCATGCCAACCGGCTGTGGTCCGTCATATTCGGGGTAGGTTCCAGTTTGGTCGATATTCAAATTGACATTGGTTTGGTTTTCTCCACCACGCCTGAGGGGAGGTGACCCCGGCAGTTGGAAAAGACGGTCAGTATTCTTGTCCAGTGCAATAGATCGGTTCTGTTTGGCAATTCGGTCCCAGACTCCTGCAGCACTCACATGAGCATTACCCGGGACGCCGTCTTTGCCCGGCCAGATATACCTTTCGATGATAGCAAAAAAGCGTTTCTCCGCGAGAATCTGATCTCCTTCTTCCATTTCGCCGTAGTTCTGATTGGCGCGTGACTTACGAACCGATTGTGCAACCCCCCACATTCCGAACGTGTTGGACTTGGTTGTGAGGCAACCCGCCATATTGCGGAGGAAAGACTCTTTCTCGAAGTCCGTAGTTCCGCTCGCATAACCCTGAACCTCTGCAAGCTCGCCGATGTATTCGAAATACTGGGCGTTACTTTGGTAATTGCTTACTTCCTGCGCAAACTCAGCAACGTCGGATTCCGAGCGTAGATGCTTAAAGACACCCTCGACAGGCTTGATACGCGGAGGAGGGTTGAAAAACGGATTTTGCGGGTAGATACGGCTATTTATATTCACTTGTCCCGCAGTACTATTCATGAATGAAACAGTCGAGAATGAATCTGGGAGAGCATTTTCATTTTCCCACTGCTGATGTTGCATGGGATAGGTGGCACCGATGAGATCGAGTAGAACGTAATCGGGAGGATCTTGTCTGTCGGCCACCGCCCCCAGGTTGAAAGTCTGCCATGGCTTTGGTCCTCCGCCGTTTTTGGTTCCGCCCTCCTTCATGCCAGTATGGATGAACGACCAAAAGAATCCTTTCGAACTGGTACGGCTTCTAGACCAATATTCATCCCCTGAATTCAGACTGTGGCCGTTCCACCTGGCGTGATATTCATCGTTGTCAACGTCACGTGAAGTGCCTCTTTGGATATACTTCTGTTTCGATCTCTCGCTGCTTGCAAAACCAGGTTCATTGGAATTCGGCAGACCTATAGTGTCGGATCCCGGAGCGATGCTTTCGTTAAGAGTCCACTGATCTTTATGTGCGCTTAGATTAGGATCCTCGATTTCCCAAAATACTCCAGCTTTCGCGGCGTCGGCGGGAGCGCGAAGATTGAGAAATTGGTCAAACCGAGACCTTCGGGACTCTGTCCACTCAAGGACGTGGTCATCCATCAGATCCTCTTCATCGAAATCGTAGGCAATCTCACTACGGGTATCCCGTCGTTCGGAGCTATCTGCTTCTCCGAGGGGAATCATTTGCCGGGTTCGACGGCTGCTCCCTCCGATTCCCGGATTTTCATTCTCCTGGTTTGGGCGTCCGCGGATTCCCATACCAAAGCGCGCTTCAATCTTGGAGATGGCAACTCGCGAACCCAAGCGCGCGTCAAAAATAGCCGGACGCCAACTAGAGGATGACGCATCGGAAGGAACCTGAAAATACTGCTCACCAACGGGACGCCACGGGCTCTCTAAGCGCACGCGCTGAGGGATATTTTTATCACCTTCAGAATTCTCCATGCCTGGCCCGGCGATGTAGGATCCGACAGGCGCACGCGCCGTGAGACGACCACCGGCAGACCCTTTTTTCCAATCAGTTGTATTCTTGTTGCCTACTGTTCGGTAGACTCCAAGATTGACCACAACGTTGTCTTTGTAGCTCAATCTGTTCCAGAGTCTGTCAGGCTCGGCGTCACGCTGAGGTCTTTCGAAACGGTTACCCGCATTGTTCTTTTCATATTGCCGGAGACCACTGCCTCTTAGATGCATCCTAAGCCTGTCTACATGAAGGGTGAAGTCTTCGGCTCGCAAAGGGGGCAATTGAGGGGTCGCTGTAAGTTCCCCTACAATTCGATATTCGATGTGCCGGGGAAGCGAAAATTGATCCATCCTGCCCGGGTCTTCGGCGTTGGGATCATAGACCTCCAATACTTTTTTCTCATTCCTTGGATTGAGTCCGGCATAATCGTTGAGTGTGTCTTTAACTCGGAACTCGATACCCACTTCTGTGATGTGAGGACCTGGGGATTGGGGAATGAAAAGGTGCTCGCCGTTGCGACCAGTTCCCTGGCCATCGGTATCCAAGCGCCAGTATGAGTCTTCGGGAAACATAGGGTGTCGGTGATTCTCGCCTTTACTGTCGTATCGCATTTCCTGGACGCCATCCCGCCCGGCGGGTATATAGCTGACGCTCGTTGTCCTCAGTGACCAATCATGCGAGAAGCTTTGGTTTAGGGGCCAATTGCGATCCTTATTGCTCATGCCAGTCGTCGCGAAGCGAGCAAGATTCAGAAGGTTTAAGCAGATCTGAAAGGCTCCTTCCTCTCCATACTTGTCCACGAAAGACCTAGTGTATCCCGGCCAGTCCCGATACATGTATCGCATGAGCATCTGTAATTGGAGCCGATTCACCAGACTTCCGCCGTTCTCGATGTGTCCTGCGGCGGTTGTAAACTCATGCGTCCATCCCAAATTCCCATAGAGTCCATTCAAGTTGAGAACTTCATTTCCAGTAGCCCGCGGGCTTGGGCTTCCATCATACACGAAAACCTGTTGATAACTAGGGCCAGCCTCTAGGGACAGTGGGTGGTGGGTGGTGAAGAAGCGAGAGCGACCGAAGACATTGAATTCAGGAGCACGCGAATAGGATGTCAGGTCAAACTTATTCCGGTCATACCAAAGAGACTTTGCTGATTCAGACTGGAAGGTTGTGAACTTCTTGATGGCTTCCGGATACCGGTTGAAACCGTGTATCCATACGTGATCGAGGAGATCATCGTGATTGAGGTTAGAAGGGTCATCAAAAAGAACGTCAAAATTTACTGAGCGTGGATGACCGAGGGACCAACCACGGCTGTTGGACTGGTTGTTGTTGGTTTCGCCGGTCCCTCGAGAGAAAAACGGCGTAACCATACCACCTTCGAGTTGTTCCTTGAAGGCTTGCCCTGACGGCTCACTCTCGTCTGGTTTGCCATTAGCGACGTTGAAGTTCAATTTTGTACTCTCATCATCGAGCCAAAACGCGTAACGAGCGACGATTTGATTGCTTTGGCCGGGGCTGCTGGAGGGGTCGTCCAGCACGTTCATGAATGCGATTCGCATTTGCGGAGTGGCGCCACCATTGTTCCTGAGACCGGTAATGACAGGGGTGGTTTCGCCAGGAAGAGGAGCGTTTAAGTCGTAGGACTGGAGATCGCCATCAGCGGAGCCCGACTGAGCTTCGCCTGTGTGAAGCGGAATCCGCTCCCACGCACCACCTGCACCCAGGAGAACAGAGAGTTGCCCCGGGTTCGTAATCCAAAGCTGGGGAGCGGCAGCGATCGGTCCCCCTCTTTCTTCGATCTCGAAAGGACGGGGCCGTTCCTGGTTTGAAGTATCGAAAGAATCCTGCTCAAGCATTAGCGAACCTCCGGCCTCGGACAACTGGGAGGGATCGGGAATGTTTGTCCTCAGGATATCGATAGCGTGGGCAATCGCACCTTGAGCGACAAGCTTTGTCCGCTGAGATTCCTCGATAGCGCTTGAAGCAGAACTTTCGGTGGACATGCTGTCGAGAAAGCCCACGACAAGAATGGCAAACATTGTGAGCAGAAAAATAGTCGTGATGAGTGCGACGCCTTTTTGTCTCGATTTGGAGAGTCTGTTTTTCATGTTTACTTAGGGGTTACAGAGAATTTGTAAGACTGCGTCGGAAGACTTCAGCTTCCATTTAATAACTTCACGCGAGTGGAGAAACTACGGGCGTTTTTAAAACCCAGTTCCTCAAGCTCATCCATATAGAGACGCACTGATTCCTCGATATCAAGGAACCCGCGAGGATCTTCGATATTCGCTTGAATCGGCGGGACGAGTCCTCGTTCGAGAGAGACCTGATCAATAGTGGCGACAGTGATATCGACAGAGGCCGGAACGCGGTTTCCCTTCATCGCCTGCTCAGTCTGTGATAGATAAACGAAGGAACTACCGTCATCAAAAGGAGTTGAAGTAGCGGCGTGAAAGAATGCGGCAGAATTGTAATGCAACCTCGTCCCAGGATGGACCCTCGAATTCGAAACCCACTGGATTTCATTGCCGAGTATGTCAATTGCCTGGACCCAGAATGCGACCACGTAATCGGCAACCGTGGAAACGATCAGTCTACTGCTATTCCTCGAGTTTTCATTGAAAGCTCTTCGATTAAAGCCTTCGAGAAAAAAGTCGGCATTGGTGGGACTGGTTCTTCGAACTCTACTCGCTGTGCCTACGACTCTCATCAGTGGAAAAGCAGCATGTGGATCCCCATCCTCGTCTTCCTCCGGAACAAAAATCCTCTTGAGCTGGTAAAGTTCACTGGATTCATCCCGAGCTAAATAATACCCAACGCAACGAAGCTCGCCATCTTCTCCCAAAGGTGCCATCCAGAGTGCGACCTGCGCGTCCTCTACAATATTGACTCCGGCAAGTGATCCATCTCGAACGAAGGCGTCTCCTGGCATAATTACATACTGCATCCTGGTATCTATGACAGCCGGAGTCATTTCCCGAGTGATCAGCTCAAGCGCTCCACGCGCATTCTGAACGGTATCCACTTTGGTTTCGCTCGCAGTCCACGTATTGATGACCGTACCTGTCATCGAAGTGAGAATGAGGAGCATGACGGAAAAAATCGCCATCGAAGTTATTAGTTCAACAAGCGTGAACGCCGAATGCTTCGGCATTGCGGTCTTAGGGGTGGGCGTTGGGAAATTAAACACCTTCATGCTAGAAATTCTAAAATTCGACCCGAGGACGAAAGGCCGGGTCAATCGTTGCCCAGTCCAATCCCGCCAGAGAGGTCGCATAGTAAGTTACACTGGTTCCAGGATCATCCCTCAGGGGGCTGCCCGAAGTAGCATCGACGGGCCACCAAAGATTGACCCGAATAGCCATTAGTTCGGTGCTTGGCGGGCCAGCTGCTGTGTCTGCCTGCAGATTTGCAGGATCGACCTCAACAATCGAAGCCTCAGCCCAGAAAAAACGTCGATCCCTAGCCTGCGAGTCAGCGTCGGGCGGAATGTAAACTCCCTGCCCATCGTAAAAGAACTGCTCAGAGGTTCCGATGTCGCCTTCGACCAATTCAACCTGCTCTGTTTCAAACCGATCATGCAAGTCTTCAAGAATTACGGCGGTGATCGTTTTTTCCGTTGCTTCGTTGGACGCCTGCATGCCTGCCGGCAAGAGCGCCAGCAGTGAGATGATCACCGTCGAAATGATCGCCAAGGTGATAAGAATCTCGGCAAGCGTGAATCCTTTTTGGGGTAAAATATTCATCAGGGTCTATAGATTCGAGGACGTCCTGTTAATTGATCGACGTTGATTTGCGCCCAGTTTGTCGGCTCACCGCCGCTACCTTGCTCCAAGTAAGTTAGACTTTCACCGCCATCAAAAGCTCCATTGACGAGAACCAAAATCACATTGCGCCCGGAAGCCCCGGGAAACTTGACACGGCCGTTCGCTTTGAAGTCAATATAGCGAACTGTCACAGGATCACCCTTCAAATCGGTTTCGAATTCTGCGTTGCTGGCTTTGGAAGACAGCAGAAAATCGCCGAACGTCGTGGAACGATTCCGTTCGGCATATCTTCCGCGAGAAAGATAGTTCGGCTCTTCCGTGAACTCGAAGTAAACCGCACCGGGAAGCGTTTCCCAACTCTGGACCTGCTTAAACTCCAGAGTGTCGCGATCCCATTCCCAAATCGCACACTTCTTATACGCTTCCGAAGCATCTCCCGGCCAATCAGTCGCTACACCAAATCGAGTTAGCGTATTCCCTGCGATGGCTCTGCTCCGAGCCAACTCGATCAAATTGCTGACCTTCCGCGCCGAGGTGTTGAGGCCAGAGGAGGTCGTTAACGCGGAAATGGCAGGGATCGAAATCGTGATCAACATTCCGATGACCATCACGACGATCAGAAGTTCAAGAAGAGTAAAGGCTCGTTGGGATTTTTGGGGGGCTTGAATCACGAAAAATTGGGGTTTTTCTTTAAATTCACGTATTACTACGCATATACACCGTAAATACATTGTCCATCCATGCAACCCTTTTTAGGTAAAAATCGTGAAATTTTTCACGCAAAGGTCATTGCGGGGCTTTAGGAAATCCTGATTATGGGCGGATGCCAAGGAAAAAGCTTCGAGTTTCGGGGTTAAACCTTCATTTTTTGGACAGTCCGATGCGAGTGCCCTTGAAGTTCGGAGTTCAGATTTTGAACTCGGTTGTCTGCGCGAGGACTCGGATCGTTTTGAGGGATGACGAGGGCAAAACAGCGGTCGGTTGGGGTGAAACGCCTTTGAGTGTGGGATGGGTCTGGCCGTCAGAAGACTCGTTCATGTGGAGAGAAGAGCGGTTGAAGAAATTCTGTGTGCGTATTGCCGAAGAATTGATCTCCAATGGTGAACTTTCGCATCCCTTTCCGTTTGGACACGCTTTCGCGGAAGAGACGATTCCAAATCTCGTCAAAAAAGAAGAGGCTGAGGTGTCGGAGACCAACTCGATCCCTCAGTTGGCTTCGCTGGCTTGTTTCTCACCCTTCGATCTCGCGCTTTACGATGCTTTTGCGAAATACCACGGGGTTTCGGTTTTCGAAGTCTTCTCATCGGATTGGCTCGAGGAAAGTTTGGAGTCGTATCTGGAGCCACGGGAAAAGTTCGTTGGTAAGTATCCCGCAGATTATTTAGAGCCGCGGAAGGACGCGCTGCCGGTGTGGCATTTGGTCGGCGGCTTGGACCCGATTGATTCGTCCGAGTTGAACGGCGATGAGCCGGAGGATGGTTACCCGGTGTTGCTGCGGGATTGGATCCGGGCGGATGGGTTAAAGTGCCTGAAGTTGAAGCTTCGGGGGGATGACGAGGCTTGGGATTTCGCTCGAATCGAAAAGATCGGAAACATCGCGAATGAAGAAGGTGTGGAATGGTTGACGACGGATTTCAACTGCACGGTGAAAGATCCCGATTACGTGAACGGGATTCTCGACAAGCTGAAGCTGGATCGTCCGGACGTGTTTAAAAAGCTGCTCTATGTCGAGCAGCCGTTTCCCCATGACCTCGAGGCGAACCGTATCGATGTGCATTCGGTGAGTTCGCGAAAACCGTTATTCCTCGACGAGAGTGCACATGATTGGAGGTTTGTTAGGATGGGGCATGAAATGGGTTGGAATGGCGTGGCGTTGAAGACGTGCAAGACGTTGACCGGTGCAATCCTAAGTCTTTGCTGGGCACGGGAGCATGGGATGGATCTGATGGTGCAGGACCTGACGAATCCGATGCTGGCCATCATTCCGCATTGCCAGCTGGCGGCCCACGCCGGGACGATCATGGGCGTGGAATGCAACGGCATGCAGTTTTATCCGGCAATGTCTCTTCCCGAGGAAGCCGTGCATCCCGGGATCTACCGGCGGCGCTCGGGTATCGTGGATCTCTCCACCTTGGGCGACACGGGATTCGGGTATCGTCTCGATGAGATCGGGCGGGAGCTTCCCGAACCCGTGTTTGCGGAGTCGATCGGATAATTTCGCTGGCGAAGAGCGGCGGTGACCGGAAGATCGGAGGGACAAACGATGCTCCGCGGACTCGAGATTAACCTGAAACTGCCCGATCTTTGGCAACAACAAGCGGTCCGCGCGCTAAAAGATGGCCGGGATGTCGTCGTGGACGCGCCGACCGGGGCGGGGAAGACGTGGGTATTCGAGTTGTTTTTTCAGGAAGGGGGATTCGGGGGCGGTAGCGGGAAGCAGGCCGTGTTCACGGTGCCAACGAGAGCGCTCGCGAATGACAAGTGGCGCGAGTGGACAAAGGAGGGGTGGGATGTGGGAATTGCCACCGGCGACATCGCCGTGAATCTGGAGGCGCCTGTCGTCGTCGCGACTTTGGAAACGCAGCGGGAGAAGGTTCTCGGCGAAATCGGTCCGTCGCTCATGGTTGTGGACGAATACCAGATGATTGCGGATGAGAATCGGGGACTGAATTACGAGTTGGTCATTTCGCAGTTGCCGTCGGCGAGTCAGCTTTTGCTCTTGAGTGGCAGTGTGGGAAATCCGGAGGAGATTGTGAAATGGTTAGAGCGAATCGGGAGAGAGGTCGAACTGGTAACAATCGACGAACGTCCCGTGCCTCTCGATGAGGAAGCCCTCGACATGTTGCCGCCCTCTCCCCGACAAGTCTCCGGCTTTTGGCCAAGTTCCGCCGCGCGTGTGGTCTTGGCAGACTTGTCACCATTGTTAGTCTTTGTCCCGCATCGGGCGGGGGCGGAAAAGGTCGCGAGGAAAATCGCGGCTGCTTTTCCCGAGGATGACCCCATCGAATTGCCCGCCGCAGAAGAGTCGGTCGCGGGCAAGGATCTGGTGCGGCTTCTCAAACGGAGGATTGCCTTTCATCACAGTGGCTTGGGATACTCGACAAGGGCGGGAATTATCGAGCCGCTGGCGAAGAGGGGGCAGTTGCGGGTGATCGTCGCCACGATGGGACTGGCCGCCGGAATCAACTTCTCCGTGCGAACGGTGCTGGTTGCGGAAACGACTTATCAGGACGGTCCTTATTTGAAGCAGCTTCGTTCCGATGAACTCCTGCAGATGTTTGGCCGTGCGGGAAGAAGAGGGCTTGATGATTCCGGGCATGTGCTCGTGACGAACAAAAGCCCTCGATTGATGGATGCAGCTCCTCGAAAGCTGCGGCGTGTGAATGAGATCGATTGGCCGACGCTTTTGCGGGTGATGGGGCGCGCGGTGGATGATGGACGAGATCCATTTCGCGCAGCGAGAGAAGTTTGCGAGAAGCTTTTCAGCGTGCAGAAAGTGCACTTGGGTTTCGAAATCCGCCAGGAAGCGACTTTACCGATGGCAGAGAAGGAAACGGGCTTTCGGCTTGGCCCCCGGAAGCGCGAAGTTCTCAACTCGGGCGGGGAGTGGGAACCTGAATTAAACCTCAAGGTCGAAGCACGAAAACTCTTGGAATGCCGCATCCACCGTGAAGGCGCGGAGAGAGCTTTGAGAGCATTGAGGGATCGCGATTTTGTGAGGAGTCTGGGCAAGGGAAGTCTGTGCAAAATTCGGCGGGAAAGGGGTTTCGACTACGGGCTTGAATGGAAACTGGGGCGCAAGACGCGCGACGGAAAGATCAAGTTGCTCGGTTGGTTCAAGAAGGGAATTCAGTGGGAGAGCGGTCCGCTTTCGCCATCCGATTTTGAATCGGCGATCATACCCAGGGTGAGTTCCCTCGCCGCGGGCGGACAAGTCGCAGGGATTGTCGAGCGGAAGGATCTTGTCGCGGCTCAAATCGACTTCGGCGAGTGTATCGCGGAGGCGACAGTGGACGGCAGAGGGGTGCCGATGATTGAAATGGCGACGAGGGAGTTGGAGATTGAGGTGGAAACTTCCTACAGGGTTGCTGCAGGGGATCCAGTGGACGCGCACCCGAATTCGGCGGCCTTTGCGTGGCGTTCACTGGGCCTTGTGCAAGCGGATGGCGCACCGACCTTGCGAGGGAGAGTTTTTTCCTTTTTTCAAGCGGGCGAAGGATTGATGATCGCGGCCGCTTTGGAAGACGTGAACTATCCGGCGGAGGATCTCGCTTGGCACATCGCGAATCTGCGGGCGGGATTTCGTTTTGGGGAGGAGGGAGATGGAGAGAGTGTTCGTCTGGCCGTCGTGGCGAGAGCCACATATGGTGTGGTCGATTATACCGGTTACCTCGAACTCGGGCTATGTCCCGGGTATGGAGATGGTGCCGCCGAAATCGTGGCTTCGCATCTTTTGGAGAAGAGGAATTTGGCCGAGCTTGCCGGAGAGAATGCCAGCAAAGGCGATATCGAACGGATCATCGTGGAGTGGCTCAGCATGCTTCGCCATATTCATCATGCTCCGGATCTGGATTGGGATCGCTGGCTGGAGTTCAAACGTGCGGCGAGAGATCTGGTGGATCGGTTCCAGCCATTGCGAAGTGTTCCGAAGATTCCGGAGTTGCCGCAAACGATCCTGAACCACCAGTTCCGTCAACGTCTCGCGCGCCGCGACTTCGGACGGGCGAACTAGGGGTTCTCCCCGTCGTCTTTGTCGAGCAACTCCTCCACCCGCCGTTTCTTTTCGTCCTCGGTTCGTTCGAGAACGTTCTCTTGCGATTTCTGGAGGTCGTAGAGCATGTTCACAGCCTGTTGGAAGTCTTCGTTCTTCACGAGATGCCGGAGAGTTTGTTTCAATTTCCCGATGATTCTTGATTGGGCCAGCGCCGAATCGGCGAGGAACTGGACCCTGCTTTCTGCGGCGGCATCGGGGCTGCGGGCGAGGTCCATCAAGGAAGAAGCTTCCGGGGAAAGTTGATCGCGAATCTCAGAAAGCGGCGCGACGACCCGTTCGGTCAATCGCGTCGTGAGCGAGTTTTGCTCGTCCGGCAGGCGGTTGATCGCAACTTCGCCCACAATGCGTTCGATCTGCCCAATGACGGACGCGACCTGGGTGGCGACGCGACCTTGTCGCTTCTCGAACCCGGAGAGCCGGCTTCGCGCGGACGGATCGAGCAGCGGGACGTTCCGAGTTTCCGCTGCGAATGCCTTCACGTCCGTCGAAAGAAGGTCCTGTTTCTCAATTAGCTCCGTGAGAATCTGCTGCTGTTCCTTCTCTCTGCGTAGAAAATCCGCTCGAAGCTCGGACTCGGTGACGATGCGCAGCAAGAGCCGGGTAGATGTTCCGGATTTCTTTCCGGCAATGGCATCGTTGTCCTCGGCCTCCACCTGCATGCTCAGTCGGCTCCCAGTTTCTATGCCTAATTCTTCCAGGGAAATCGATTCATTGATCTCGGCCTCGGTCGCCTTCTCGTCGAAGGTGAGTTCGACGGCCCCGACCAGATTCTCGTTTTCCTCGCCGTCCTTTTTTGAAGTGTAGGTCATCCTTGCCGAGGAGAGGCCATAGTCGTCGCGAATGACGGCGGACAGGGGGACGAGTGCGGACGGGGTTGCCAATCCTGACAAACCGACAATTTTTGCCTGAATGGTTGGCGCTTTGTCCGGGACCACTTTGACACGAAATCTCACCGGTTCGCGGAGGCCGAGTCCGCGCGGAGATTCTTCCCCGGGAAATTGAATCTCATCCACGCTGGCCACATCAATGAGGAAGGATCCCGATTGAATGTATGCGGGAGGAGCCGTGCCGGAAAACGCGGTTCCGGATTCATCGACTTCGAGTTCCACGGTCTTTTCCGGCACATTCAGCGTGGCGGCGGCGATCGGGGTGTCGACATTCCCTCGGATCTGCAGGGTCGATCCGGCAAGAATCTGGTATGGGCCGCTGCCTACGGTAAGCGACTCGGGCTGGACTCCGGTGTAGGCCGGTGGTTCCGCGGTCAATTCCACGGAGGTCAATTTCGGGCGCTCGACGACCTCCAAACTAAACCAGGGAGAAGTGACTTTGTTGGAAAGCAGGCGGAAAGTGAACGGCGAATTGACCGGCGGGATGTAAGCAGTGAACTCACGGTTATCGCCCTGGTTGGTCATTCCCTCGACTCGTCTTGAACCATCGCGGTCGATCTCCAGTTGCACAGACTGGGGCAGGGTGAAGGCGCCCTTTTTCACGCGGGCTGCGAGGTTCCAATCATCGCCCTTTGGCACACGAAGAATGCCGTCTTTCATGCCCCCGATCTGAAACTCGTGGTCCTGCGGCCAACTGATGTTTGAAAGCAGAATATTTCTCTGCGCCCAAATCCCCGCAGTGCTTTCAGGCTTGATGAGTGAAGCAAGCACAATCCCGACGAGACAAAGTCCGAGAAACGCGGACAAGAGAAAGTTGCCTGTGAGTCGGTCTTCGCGGAGCACAGCATCGACCGGAATACGGCTTCCGGTAGCCGCTCCTTGCTGAATGGCGGACTGAACAAGGGAAGGGGAAACCTCGGGGCGTTTCGACCAATCCATGCGTCCCAACTCAAGCGCCGAAAGGACGGTTTCCCGATCCTGTTTTGACAATCCTTTTTCCAACTCCACGACGAGCGCGTCGTCGGTGATCCCGGTCGTCAGCGGAATCAGTAGTTTCTTCCAGGCCGTCCAGGCGATGGCCAAGCCCATCAGGATTAACATGATCGTCCGCTGGGCAAGGTCCATTTGGAAGACCCGGTCCACGCCGAAATCGATCAGAAAAAGGAAGAGCGTGATAGCGAATACCCAGGCCAGACCTCGCAATGTGAGCCAGAATGCCAGGCGTTTGCGAAGCGCTCCGAGCCTCTGGAGCAAGGGGGCCAGGGAGATCCGGGGATCGGTGAGTCTGTCGTTTGAAGGCAAGGCTTTTATCTAATTGTTAGAGCATTTTGAGGCGTTTCCGCAATGCCCATTCGATGCCGAGTAATCCTACGAGGAGGAAGAGAATACGGTTCGTGTCCCACAACGGAATCGGTTGGCTACGGGTTTCGAGTCGTCGAATGCGGTTAGGGAGGGCGGCAACGAGTTCTTCAAGTTGATGGATTTGGAAGTACTTGCCGCCGGTCTCTTCGGCCACTCTCGTGAGGAGCGTCTCGTCCAGCCAGGTGTCCCGCGTTTCCCTGATCGGAAGCTCCGCGCGGAAACGTGCGTCAACGGTCACTTCCTCGCCGTCTTCCAATGTGATGGCCACCTTGTATTCGCCGGTGCGGTCCGCCGTGAGATTGGCTTGGTAGGTTCCCGGTTCGTTCGGGACCGGCGAAAAGGAAAGATCGACCGAATCTTGACCAGGAACAGTAAGAGCGCCTGTCACGGATTCTGACTTCCATGGCTCGAAGGTCGCCTGACGCAAACGCGCAGTGAGTTGGACACGGTCACCAATCAAATAACGGCTTCGATCCGCTTCGAGTGATCCACGCCTTTTTCCCGCAAGCGCCCGCCCCTCCGCCAGATAGCGAATGGCTTGGACCCAGAACCGGTGAAAATACTCCGCGTCATCGCCAAGTGTCCGCCATCGCCAGGTTCCATCGATCCCCAGAAACACCGTTCTCCCGCCGCCGTAGTATCCGGTGACGACGAGCGGACGCGCGTCCTCGTCCACCCGCAAAGAGGGATCGGAATGTTCGATCAACGTGCGCGCGCCGGGCTTTTCACTCTGGGCGGGGAAACTCCAGAACACACCGGGGACCTTTGCCCAAATCGATTCATTTCTTTCGCGCTCGGCGAAAAAGCGCATGAGGGGATGGTCGAGATTGGAAGGAAGTATCTCCAACGGCCACTCTCGGGTATTCGAGGCGAGCAAGGCCGCAACTTCCATGTCACCGATGTCTCCGAGATCGACCGGCAGGATTTTTGTCAGGCTGGCCGTGCGCGGATCGCGGAGGAACGAGCCGGAAAAAATCGGTCCCGGCATGTAGAGCACGCCTCCCGCGTGGGACTCAACGAACTCTTCAAGCAACTCCATCCACTCTTCCGAAAAATCGACCGGTGACGGATCAAGAAAGAGGACGACATCATATTGGAAGAGGTCTTCACGGGACGACGGAAGTGTCCGGATGATCGAGTTTCCACGTTGAGGCATCTCGACATCGATGTCCTGCAGCCACGTGGAGATATCGATCGTTTCCTCGCGAAGGAGAAAGCGAGTCAAGGCCCGGAACTCCCAGTTCGCCGTTCCCGCGACGAGAAGGACACGCGCGCGATCATCGAGGACTTCCACCGCGACGGGTTGTTGCGGGGCATTGTCGAGTTTGGTCGATTCCGAATCCAGAGGCGAAATACGGATTCCCAAAAAAACCGTTCCCGGTTCCGACGCCTGGTGAGTGAAGACCAATGGATAGGGGGCGCCGTCTTCGGGAAGGAAAAACGTGGTCTCTTCGAGAACCATGCCGTCCTCAAGCGGGTTCATTTCCACCGTTTCGGCAGGATCCGGGAGCGAGACCAACTGCGCGGTGACTTCCTCGCCTTCAAGTCCTTGCGCGAAGACTTTGGTTCGAATCTCAAAGGGATCGTCCTTCCAGGTTTGGGGATCGGCATAAAGATCGGCGACGGTGATATTCTGCGGTCGAACAGGGTCGCCCACTCCGGCGGCAAACACCGGGACACCCCGCCGGGCGGCACTGGCGATTGCTTTGTCCATGGAAGCGACGCCGTTGTGTTGACCGTCCGTAACGAGGACCACGGCAGAAGTCAGTTTGTCCCTTAAGCCTTCTTCGACGGCGGAGGCGAGGTCTGTCACCGGAGAGGACGGTTTCAAGGAAGACGGAACCGGGAACACTTCGCCATCCGATTCAGCTTCCTCGTTTTTCGGATCCTGTGAGACCTCCGAGTTGGCGACATTGGCGCCAAAGTCGAGATAACGAATGCGACCCTTTTCGGAAATCTTCCGCAGGACTTCTCCATCACGTCCCAGCAAAGCGGTGTCGATCAACTCCGACCTCGGAGTCGCTTCCGGCTCAGCGACGAGCGAAGCCGCCGCGGCCCGCGCATCTTCATCGCGGAATTCATCAATCGTGGACATCGAGTGCGAAGCATCGCGCAGAAGGGCGATGACAGGCTGCCGGGAAAGCGACTGTGTGTAAGTCAACGCGGGTCCTAACAAAACCAAAAGAAGCAAGGCAAAGACGGCGACGCGAATAACGGCGAGAAATCGACGGGACCATTGGCCGGCTTCTGTCTTTTCACGCCGGTAAAGCCAGAACGAGAGCCAGACGAGCGCGACGAGTCCGCCGATGAACACGAACACAGCCCAGCTTTGCGGCAAATGCGTGAAAGAAAACTCCAGCTCCGCGTTCGCGGGAGCGGCACTCTCGTCGATGCCAAAGATTTGGAGGAGGGACGCGGACGCGAGCGGCATGATTGGAGGGGAAATCTAGTTTGGCGGGAATTCTGGTCAACACGCGACTTCAGCGAATTCCCCCGCGGCTGGCAACGGATTCGAGGTCATCGAGCGTTCGCGCCAGAATATCGGCGGGGGATTCCGTGCTGACTTGGCGACTGGTAACCTGTTCCGCCCACAGCGGAAAGGCGAGGGGCGTCAATTTTGGGGTGTGGATCTGGACCAGCTGTTTCTCGGCCATCGCGTGCAGTGTGTTTTTTAAACGGCTGAGTTCCAGTTGCCGTTCAAGGATCTCTCTCTGCGATTGTGCGAGAAGGAGATTGTCCGCGTCATATTTCGTGAAGACTTCGAAGAGGAGGCCGCTGGATGTCTGGAGGTTTCTCATCGTCTTTGGTCTTCCCGGATAGTTTCCGATGATGAGACCGGCGACGCGGGCAATTTCGCGGAATTGCCTTTTTGCGAGTTCGGCCACGTTCATGCATTCGAGAAGATCGACGAGAAGGGTGTCGCCCCGGAAGACTTCCGGCCAGTCTTCCGGTGATGGCGCGAACGGCCGATCGCAGGTCATTTTGAATCCATAGTCATTGAAGGCAAGGTGGATGGTTCTGGGATGATTCTGTGAAAGGCGAAAGGCGAACAGGTTGGCCAGTCCTTCGTGCACGAGCCGACCGGCAAATGGATAGAGAAAGACGTGGTGGCCTTGCGAGGATTCGGTGGTCTCGACCAGCAACTCGTCCGGGGCTGGGATGGTGGACCAGGCTCGTTGGATTTCGAGAATCGGTTTTGCCGCGCGCATTTCCGGCAATCTTGAGCTGGTTTCCCGCATCTTTCCCGCGACCGCATCCGCGAGTTCCGTGGACAAGGGCATCTTGCTCCCGCCCCACTTCGGGATGTTCCGACTCTTCGCCTTTTTGGCAGGTCGGACTTCCGCGATGAGTTCGCGAAATCGCACGAGTTCGAGGAGGCGGCCGGCAAAGATGAAATGTCCGCCGGTCTTGATTCGTGAAATGAAGCCTTCTTCCACCGTGCCCAGTTTTTTGCCGTTGGTGAGGCGAACACTGATCGTCGTCTCGCTGGTGATCGTGCCAATGTTCATACGATGCAGATGGCTCTGGCGCTTGTCGGTCATGCGATAAACCCCTTCGTGACACTGAACCTTCCGGTAGTCAGGATAGGCTTTCAGTGATTGTCCGCCGGTGGTGATGAATTCCAGCGCCCACTGCCATTCGAGGTCGTCCATGTCACGAAAGGCATGGGTTGAGCAAACTTCTTTCCGCATTTCCTCTTCTTGAAATCCGGAGCCGATTGCGACGGTGACGAGATGCTGGACAAGCACGTCGAGAGCGAGGTTCAACGGAACGCGCGCCTCGATCTTGCGCTTTTTGATCGCATCTCGCGTAGCCGCGAACTCGACGAGTTCGAAAGCATTGGTCGGAACGCCGAGGATACGGCTCGGCTTTCCCGGTTGATGGCCGCTGCGACCGGCGCGTTGGATGAACCGGGAGATGCCCTTGGGGCTTCCCACTTGAATGACTTGTTCGACCGGGGAGAAGTCGACCCCGAGATCGAGGCTGGACGTGCAAACGACGCACTTCACTGTCCCGGTGGCCAGCCTTTCTTCCACTTCATTGCGGAGTGCCTTCTCGAGGGAGCCATGATGCATGGCGATTTCCTCTTTCCATTCCGGTCGCGCTTCGAGCAGGGCCTGAAACCAGATCTCCGTTTGTGAACGAGTGTTCGTGAAGAGCAGGGTGGTTCGAGAGGATTCGATCGACTTGATCACGCGCGAGGTCATTTCCATTCCGAGATGACCACCCCAGGGGAACCTCTCGATTGTTTCGGGGATCAACGTTTCGACGTCGATCTTCTTGGTCATGCTACCGGTGATCAGTGTTCCGCCGGATGAACGGGATCCGAGAAGCACATCTCGCGCTTCCTCCAAGTTCCCGATAGTAGCGGAAAGACCCCAGATGCGGAGATCAGGCCGCCACGCCCGCAGCCGGGCGAGACAAAGCTCCGTTTGCACCCCGCGTTTCGTCCCCAGGAGTTCGTGCCACTCATCGACGATGACACAACGCAAGTCGCTCATTTGTGCCTTCGTCTCCTCGTAGGTCAAAAAGAGCGAAAGGGATTCCGGCGTCGTGACAAGAGCGGTTGGAAGTTGCTTTTTGATCTTCGATTTTTGCGACTGGCTCGTGTCACCAGTGCGCATTTGCACCTTCCATGGCAGGCCCAGCTCATCGACGGGTTCTTGCAAGGCTGAAAACGTGTCCGAGGCCAATGCGCGAAGAGGCGTGATCCAAAGAACCCGAAAGGGCGGCATCTTTGGCGATCCCGACTTCGTGTCTTCTTCGAGTGCTTCGGCGAGCGGCCCACCCCAAGCCGCGAGTGTTTTCCCGATTCCGGTTGGGGCGTGAATGAGTCCGCTCTTTCCCTGCGCATATGCCTTCCAAGAACGTTTTTGGAAGGGAAACGGATCCCAGCCGCGGTTGGCGAACCAATTCGTCAGGGTCGCAATACCGCTCAACTCTTGCTTCTCCGGCATTATTGTCGGGCGGGGTCGAGCGACCGGTCAGGGTCGCTCCATCTTGTCGAGGTGTTCGCGTAGTTCCCGCGCACTCCACTGTCCTGGGGCGTTGGGTGCTCCGAGAAAGCCGTAGTTCAAAACGCTTCCAAGCCGTAGTGCCCTGAGCCGTGATTCCTGTCCGAGTGGCCCCATTCCCATGAAGGCGGCGGGTGTCGAAAACTGCCGATTCCGGAAAGCGTCTTCCAAAACGTCGAGTTCGTTTTCAGTGTCGAGGTGGACTGCGATTTTCACGACGTCGGCACTCCTTGTGTTGGCGAAGCACGTCCTGACCGTGTCCTCGGGAAATCGATCAAAATCATGGAACGATCCCACGACAGAAACGCCAGACCGGCGCGCGTCCTCAATGAGTTCTTTCATCTGTTCAAAATTACGCAGTTCAACATCTATCAGATTTGCGAAAGGCAGAGCGAGCCGAAGAAGCTGCTCACGATGCTCAACGGACAGTGAGTTCATGCCTTTTTCGATGGGGTCACGCGCCGTAAAAAGCTTGGGCAAATCGTTGTCATTAAGAGCCTTTAAGGATGACGTATCGAAATTAGGGAAGGCATCGAGACGTATTTCCAGAAGGTCGCAGAAGGAGGCGGACTCGGCGGAGGAAGTCACGGCATCCAGCGATTCACTATCCGTGACGATTCCGACAATCAGGGGAGAAGTGAGGTCAATTGACTTGCCGGGCTGCTGGGACATGATTATGGCTTGGCGCGGGCTGGTTCGGAGTTTTTCCGGGTCTTCCCGCGTGCATACTCTTTCGCATGCTTGGCCGCCAACAGGAAATAAATCTTCAACTCAGCCAAGTGCTCGACAGTATCTTGATTGCGTTGGCGTTCTGGCTTTGTCACTCGGCCGTCTATTACGACTGGTTGCCCTGGATCGGAAATCCGGGCATTCCCGCCTTCCGGGAATTCTTCTGGCTCATGGCCATCGCCGTTCCCTTCACGCCGATTGTTCTCGAGTTTCAAGGTTACTACGAGAATTCCCTCTACAAGAGTCCGGCGCGTTCGATTTCCCAGATGTTTCGCGCCTTGGTCATCGTGGGCGTGATCATTGGTGCCTGTGTCGTCTTCTTCAAGTGGGGAGCGAAAAGCCGAGCCGTTCTGGGAATACTCCCTATCGTGGCAGGCAGTTTACTGCTCATCAAGGAAGGGATTATCCGGACCTACACGCGCCGTTTAGCAAAACGCGGCGGATTGCGCGAGCGCGTGCTTCTGGCCGGCGAGGCCAGTGACGTCGAAAAGCTCGCCGAAAGACTCGAACAGGAGTTGCCTCATACAATGATGATCGTTGGACGGGTGGATTTGACCCAACAACCCGTAAGCGATCTCGTCGATTACCTCCATGAACACTCTGTCGAGCGCGTGATCTTCACGGCTGGTCACGTCCATTTCGGGAAAGTCCAGGAGGCGATCAGCGCGTGTGAGATTGAGGGAGTTGAAGCCTGGCTATCGACACACTTTCTTCAGACGAACATCGCGCGGCCGACGTTTGACGTCATCGCGGGTCGTTTGATGATGGTCTTCAGTTCCACGCCCGATGCCTCGTGGCAACTCGTGCTAAAAGACGTCATCGACAGGGTGGGGGCGACGCTGCTCATTATCGCGACTTCTCCATTCTGGCTTCTCGCCGCCATTGGAATCAAGCTCTCCTCGAAGGGGCCAATCTTTTTCAAGCAGGAACGCAGCGGCAAGCACGGAAAGCCTTTCACCATGTATAAATTCCGCACCATGTACGTGGACGCGGAAGAACGACAAAAGGAATTGGAGGAAGAGAATCAGATGAGCGGCCCAGTCTTCAAGATTGACGGCGACCCGCGCATCTTCTGGTTCGGAAACTATTTGAGGAAATTCAGCATTGATGAGCTTCCTCAGCTTCTCAACGTGGTGTTGGGTCAAATGAGCCTCGTCGGTCCGCGGCCACTGCCGGTTTACGAGGTCGAGCGCATAGAGAAGACCTCGCAACGCCGCCGCTTGAGCGTGAAGCCCGGCCTCACTTGCACATGGCAGGTGCAGGGCAGGAACCGTATCACGGACTTTGACGAGTGGGTAAAGCTCGACCTTCAATACATCGACAACTGGTCGATATGGTTGGATCTGAAGCTGATTGCCCTCACCATTCCTGCGGTTCTCATGGGAGTGGGGGCCAAGTAGAAAAGGCAAAATGGTTGTTTGATTTCCGGATGGCGCCGTGATGAGGTTCGCGTTGTTTTTTATCTGACATGCCGAAGGACCTTTTTACCTCACAACGTCAGGAAATGCGAACCGTCCTCATCACGGGCGGCGCCGGATTTCTTGGTTCCCATCTCGCCGACCGTTGCCTAGCGGATGGATTCCGGGTCATCGCCATGGACAACCTGATCACGGGTAACACCCGCAACATTGATCATCTCGCTGGCAATCCCAACTTCCGCTTTATCGAGCACGATGTGACGAGCTACATCTACGTGCCGGGAGCGATCGATTTCATTTTCCATTTCGCCTCGCCGGCAAGTCCCATCGATTACCTTGAGCTGCCCATTCCGACACTGAAAGTGGGCTCGTTGGGCACCCACAATGCCTTGGGGTTGGCCAAGGAAAAGGGGGCGACGTTCCTTCTGGCTTCCACTTCTGAGGTTTACGGAGATCCTCTCATCCATCCACAAAAGGAAGACTACTGGGGAAACGTGAATCCCATTGGGCCGCGTGGCGTTTATGACGAGGCGAAGCGATTTGCCGAGGCCATCACCATGGCCTATCACCGCTACCATCGACTCGATACAAAGATCGTCCGTATCTTCAACACCTACGGCCCCCGCATGCGTCTCAATGATGGGAGAGTCGTTCCGGCCTTCATCGGTCAGGCGCTGGAGGGGCGACCGCTCACGGTATTCGGCGATGGCTCGCAGACGCGGAGCTTCTGTTACGTTTCCGATCTCATCGAAGGCATCTATCGCCTAGCGATGAGCGACATGCATGATCCGGTGAATATTGGCAACCCGCGGGAAATGACGATCAAACAGTTCGCCGAACACATCCTCGACACCATCGAAACCGAATCAACCATCGATCACAAACCGCTTCCCGAGGACGACCCTCGCGTGCGGCAACCGAATATTTCGCTCGCGAAGGAAATCCTCGACTGGGAGCCGCAGGTCGAGTTTGAAGAAGGCATCAAAACCACCATCGCGTATTTCAAAGAATTCCTCGCCTCATGACGGTGACCGCGAAGTGCCGACTCACCTCCACTCGAAACTCTCAAGCCTGAGTTTCTCGGCCCTCGCCGCCGCTTCCTGAGCCCTCGGACCCGCGACTTCGCGTAAGCGGTCACAGATCGCGATGGCGGCTTTTGTGTTCTTCTGTTCTTCCAGAATCCGCAGCGCCGCGTCGCCGCACCGGTAGAACCAGGAATACTCTTCGGGGCGCAGTTCGACCGCGCGATCTTGCGGCAATTGCAATGCGGAATAGTAGGCGTTGATCGCCTGTTCAAGGTCGCCGGCTTTCTCGAAGCTCTTCCCGAGGCGATAGAGCAATTCGAAACGCCATCGGAGAGGCACCTCTTCGTGATCGATACCTTTTTCAAACACCTCGATAGCCGGCGCCATGCCCTCGGGAGTGCTCTCTCCAGTTCTGAAAATCATCTCTCCTTTTGCCGAGATCACCGAGAACAGCAACTCTTCCGGCGGATCTGACTCCAGAACCAAGTCGTACAACGCGAGTGCTTCTTCGGTCTTGTTTTGACTCTGTTTGACCTTTGCCTGCAGAAGGCGGGCCGGAAGGGCGAGGGCGCTTTCGCCGCGGGCCACGCGTTCCCAAAGCTCGATCGCCTGCTCGAGCGAAGCGGGCGTCGTCAGCATCATCGCAGACTTGCCGGCGAAAAAATTCGCCTGATCTTCGAGAGCGGACCCGGGATAGTCGCGCGGAATCAACTGGAACTGGGTCAATGCATTCGGGTAGTCCGCGTTCGCGAACTGGATTTCCCCGATCTTGAACCGCACCGACGGCGTCCGTTCCGAGTCTGGCCAGTTCTGGATGAACTTTTCTCCGGCCGCATTTGCGGCGTCGGGATCTTCCCCGGATTCTTCCAGCCAGAACTCGATATAATCGGCCTCTTCCTTGAGGTGCAACGGCATTTCTCTTTCTCTCGCACTGGCGATGCGCGTCCGAGCTGCGACGATCCTGGCAGGAAATTCCAGAAGATACATGCTGGCCAACGCGAGGTCCGCCTCCGCGCCTCTCGCGTGGTCAGGATGGTTCCGCAGGAAAGTCTCCAAAAGTGAGGCGGCACTGCTCCGATCGGAATCCGCGAGCGCAAGCCCGCGCTCGAGAAGCAACTCCGCGCCGAGTCCGGCGGTCGCGGCATTGCCAAGGAGGCCCTCTTGCTCAAGTTCGAAAATCGCAAGATCGCCGGCGCGGAGAGCGGCAAGTGCGGCATTGAAACTGGCGGCAGGCCCCGAGCCAGCGGGAGAATTCGCCGAGGCGGAAAACTTCTTTTGCGAGTCCTCAAATTCGCCGGCAGAGAACCCGGCAGAGGCGGAAAGAAAAGCGATTCGGGCTTTCACCGCGGGATCACTCGTCGATGCTGCCAACGCTTCCAATGTTCCCAAAGCATTCTCTTTGTCACCCAGTCCGGAATACAGTTCACTGAGCCGAAGGAGAGCCCGGGAATGCAATGGATGTTCGGGGAAACTCTGGATGAACGCGCCAAAGGTCATCACAGCCGCATTGGGGTTATCGACTTCCATTTGCGCGACCCCGAGAAAGTACGAAGCGAGAGCGCCGACATCGCCGTCCCTCGTCGTCCATTCGCTGAGACGGGGATCGATTTCTTCTTTCCCGACGAACCCCAGTTGGCTCAGGCGTTCGAAGGCAAGCGAGAGGGCAGGATCCGGTGCCGATGCTTCCACAAGTTCGATCAGTATCTCGATGGATTCATCGGGCTTGCCCATCGACTGGAGGCAATCGGAGTAGAGCAGAGTTGCGGCGTGCTTGAATGCTTCGGGAACCTCGTCCTGAGGAGCGTTTCTCAACGTGTCGAACACGGCCGCCGCGCCATCCCAGTCTTCCTTCAGAAGCAAGATTCGACCGGTGAGAAAGTCCGCGCGCGACGATGGACCGGAAATAGCCCGCGCTTCCTCAAGCCTCGCTTCCGCTGACGCCGCGTCGTTCTCGGAAAGATACAATTCCGTGAGGGCGATCAAGGCATCGTGCCGCAATCCGGTTGCAAGCTCTTCATCGCCGACCAATTCGTCGAGCAATGTCCGGGCTTCGACATTGCGACCGAGAGACTCCCACAAGGAAGCTGCGGACAAGCGCGCTAGATTCTGGTATTTGACGAGGGCCGTGCTCTCATCGGCCAATCGCGTGAAGAGTTTCACGGCACGGCGCAAGTTTCCGGTGCCTGCATAAGCTTGGGCCCTCCAGTATTGCTTTCGGCATTCCTTGCGATTGGAGAGGTCTGGTTCATCCGGTTCGGGAGCGAGAACTTCGAGTGCTCGAGCAAAATCCCCGGATCTGACCAAGGCTTCCGCCAAGAGTATGGCCACCGCCTCCTTCTCCTCGGGGGAGAACTTCCCGGAGGATTGCACCTCCTTCAGATGCTTGACGGCGATCCCAGGAAGGTGATCGGCGAGCGCGGCAAGGGCGGAATCGACTTTGGGATTGGAAGGCAGACCTTCCGGAGGCTTTGCGAATTCACCGGAAACGATGCCCGCAAAGACGGAAAGCAGAAAGACCGCGAGAACTTGGCCGGAAAAGAGAACTGTCCTTTTCAAAATCGGGAGGAATCACGTCCAGTTTGTTCCGGTTATCCAGTGAAAACCGAGAAGGAGCGTCCGCAAGAATCTGCGAATCAATGTTAGAAATAATCGAACATCCGGCACTCTCGCATTGTCGGTCTTTCGAGACTTTTTGACATGACCGGCGAATTCGTTAGCATCGCGGCTGGTGAAACCAGTGTCGTGGGCAGTGTATCAAACCGCGGAAAGAACGCGTGGGGTCCCTCCGTTGACCAGATAATGTCCAAGAAACACCAGCGAAAACCGGACGAAGATCGAGAGCTGGTCGAGCGGGCGAAATCAGGGGATACCGGAGCTTTCGACGAGCTTGTCCTCAAACACAGCAAGAGGCTCTACTCGTTGGTCTATCACATGACCTCGAACCACGAGGACACGAACGATTTGTTGCAAGACATCTTCGCGAAAGCCTACCGTTCGCTGAAGCGCTTTCAGGGCAAATCCTCGTTCTACACGTGGATTTACTCGATTTCCGTCAATATGACCCTGAACTTCCTGAAGAAGAGGAATCGGCGTCGCGCGGTGAGTCTCGATGATTTGGATTCTGCCATCGAGAATGACAAGGATTTCATCGAGTTGACCAACAAGAACACTTCTAATCCCGTGCGGGAGGCGAACATTCATGAATTGCAGCAAAGATTGAACGAGGCGATGATGGAGCTGTCAGAAGATCATCGAGCGGTCGTGACGATGTTCGACATCCAGGGGATGCCTCACAACGAGATCAGTAAGATTCTTGGAGTTTCCCCTGGGACAGTGAGATCACGAC
>JBCCWV010000042.1:0-28474 GCA_039192745.1 Verrucomicrobiota bacterium
ATAGGTCATGTAAATCCGATCCACATCCGGTCGCTCCTCCCGGTCGAGTTTGATGTTAATGAAATACTTGTTCATCACCTCCGCCGTCGCCTCGTCTTCGAACGACTCCCGCTCCATGACATGGCACCAGTGGCAGGTCGAGTAGCCAACGCTGAGGAGAATCGGCTTGTCCTCTTCACGCGCTTTCGCGAAAGCCTCTTCACCCCACGGATACCAATCGACGGGATTATGCTGATGCTGAAGAAGATAGGGCGACTTTTCCTGAGCCAACCTGTTCGTGTGTTTAGGGGCGGAATCTTTCACTTCAGCAATCGACGGAGCGACACCAAGACATCCCGCAAAAACGCCGAATCCGACGCTCGCGAGAAATCTGGGGGCGCGAATCATCATGCAGAGGATACGAGCTTGGAGTCCGTGTCACGCGGAATTGTTCCCCGATTCCCCGCGATTTTGTTCGACCGTGCTGCGATTCTCACTTTATCTTTCCATGTCGTTTCGACACCCCCCTGCCCCATGAAAACCCCGCGAATTCCTCTCGCTGTGCTCGTCGGCGCCGTTATCGCGCTCACCATTTCCACCACGTTAGCCCAACTAGGCCGCGGTCGACTCGTTGCAAAACGCCTCATCACGGGACTTGCCCGACCGGTTTTCGTCACCGCGCCTCCCGGTGACTCCGACCGGATCTTCGTAGTGGAAAAAAGATTCTCTACAGGCAACACCGGACGCATCCAGATTCACAACCGCGTCACCGGCGCGCCCATCGCGACTTTTCTTTCCATTGGGGGCGTGAATACGGCCAACGAAGAAGGCCTTCTCGGTCTCGCGTTTCATCCTAACTATGACACCAACGGTCATTTCTACGTGTATTTCAGCGACAACATCGGCGGACGCATTACTCGCATTGTCCGATACACCGCCAACGGATCCACCCCATTTCTTGACGCCACGACGGCGAACGCAGTCAGTGCTATGGAAGTGCTGCGCTTCTCACAGCCTCAAGGAAATCACAATGGCGGCTGGATCGGCTTCGACCCGACGGCAACCGGCGATGCCCGCTACTATCTCTATATCGCTTCCGGAGACGGCGGTGGCGGCGACGACAATGACGCCGGACACACCGCCAACATCGGCAATGCGCAGGACATCACCTCGAACCTCCTCGGCAAAATCTTGCGCATCGACGTCGGCGCGAACGGAACGGCCGACGACTTTCCCTCCGACGCAAACAAGAACCACGCCATTCCCTCTTCCAATCCGTTTTCCACCATCACGGGCGACGACGAAATCTGGTCTTACGGATTGCGGAATCCGTGGCGATGTTCCTTCGACCGGGAAACGGGCGACCTATGGATCGCCGATGTCGGGCAAAACGCTCGGGAAGAAGTGAATGTTCAACCAGCTGGGAGCGCGGGCGGCGAAAACTACGGCTGGCGACTTCGGGAAGGCGAGATCGCCACCCCCACACCCACGAACAATCCCGTCGGGGGCAACGCTCCCGCCGGAGCCATCGAACCCATTATTGACTACCCCGCAGGAAACCCGCCATCTGGCGCCAACGAAACAGAACTGACGGACAACCACGAACCCACCGGCACCACTCGTGAATTCCGCGGTGACAGCGTGACCGGAGGTAGCGTTTACCGTGGACGCATCCAGTGGCTGCGCGGCGCCTACCTCTTCGGCGATTTTGTGAGCAACCGGTTTTGGTCGCTACGTTACAACGGCACCACCATCACCGAGACGCTGCAATTGAACAACGACGCCTCTCTCTTCGAACTCGATCCGTCGAACGCCACATTCAACAACTACGCCTCCATTTCCGAAGACGACAATGGAGAGATCTACATTTGCACCCAACCCCAAAACGGGGCCAGCGATACGGCTGGGACAGTTTTTGTCATCACCCAAAAACCGTTCTTTCTCTACCGCAGCACTTTCTTTTCCGGGACGCAGTTGGACAACGACGCGGTCAGTGGACTCACCGCCGACGCCGACAATGACAACCACAACACAGTTGAAGAGTTCCTTTTCAACATGAATCCCGTCGTCCCCGACCACCCGGATGTTGCCACGTCATTCGAGGACTCGGTCAACGGCGACTCTCCCGGCGAGCAATTCCTGACCCTGACCATAGAAATCAGCGAAGAGGCCAAAGAGACGGCCACCTACGGAGGACGTTCCGGGAGCGACCTCAGCCAACTCTCCAGCGCGACGGTGATTTCGGCATTCGACCCGCCGGATAGCACGACTTTGAAGGTCCAGGATACGGTTCCCGTCTCCTCGGCAGGGAGACGATTCCTCCAGATTGAGGCAACAATTCCCGCGTCAGAACTCTCCGAAGATCCTGAAATATAGGGACTTGCGCTGAGGGTTACAAAATTCTGACAAGAAAGTACGAAGGAAATCCTGCGCCAGGAGTCATACTCTTGTAGCCAGAAATCGTCCCGGGGGAGCGTGAAAAAAAACTTTAAGACCACGTCGGGACCCAGCGTTTATAAGCCTATGAAACACAAATGGATGGGGAAAATAGTGTCAGCCGTGGTTGGCTCCGCTGTTCTTTTTCCAGCCCTTTCCTTCGGAGAGGTGCGTGAATGGAAAAGTGCGGACGGAACGAAGACCATTCGCGGGGAATTGGTCAAACAGGAAGGCGAGAACGTCGTCCTCAAGCGTGAAGACGGAAAGGTGTTCGACTTTCCTCGCGATCTTCTCAGCGAAGAAGATCAAAACTTTCTCAAACAAGCGGCTTCAGGAGCCGGCGGAACTTCTCCAAATTTTCTTGCCGCGATCAACAAGCTGGAGTTCGGCCAAACGCCGGAACAGGTGACGGAGGTATTGAAGGGAGCACCAGGCGTGGAAGGTGGAGTCA
The DNA here is from genome assembly GCA_039192745.1 of Verrucomicrobiota bacterium. Taxonomy (GTDB): domain Bacteria; phylum Verrucomicrobiota; class Verrucomicrobiia; order Verrucomicrobiales; family DEV007; genus JBCCWV01. Next base: position 2,867 of record JBCCWV010000042.1, read on the forward strand.
ACAAATTCTTCGAAGCCCGCATGGGGCTGAATGGAATGTATTTCACCACGGTGGCCGGAGTCCGATATGACTTCTTTTTTGAATTCGACGACAAGTCCAAACTCACGGAGATCAGCCTGCGAAGCTCTCCCTACGATGAAGGTGAATTGCGCGGAAAGTTCCAAGCAGCCTGGCGGAACATGCGAACCGAAATCCGCAAAGGACTCGGGGCGCCCGCGATTACAACAGAGTTGCCCCCATTGAAGGAAATCGACGACAACACGGGCCGCAGCACCGACATCTGGGACACACCCAGCCGAGGTTATTATCTGGGTCTTGGAAAAGCCGATGGCGGTATCACCTGCAATTTCCGCAGTCGGCGTGAATCCTACCTGAAGGACGCAATCGAGGTAAAAGATAAAGGCACCGGTAAGGGCGGCGGCGTCCCGTCCGTGATCGACCTGTAAGAGCTATTTGTCGGGAAAAACAAACGTTCCCGAACGTCGCGTAGCGACAGATTATGTTAGCCGTGGGTTTCCAACCCACGGTCCGAGGGGAAAAGATATAGCGTCGCGTCAGCGACCGCTCATGCACATCGAGTCCGAAGTGTATTAGCCTAACTGGTTTCGGGATCGATCCCGAAGTCGAAGTAGTTCGCGGCGTTGTTAAAACAAATATCGCGAACCATGTTACCCACGAGATCGATGTCATTCGGCAGCCAACCACGATCCATTTCGCTGCCAAGCTTGTTGCAAAGAATGCGACGAAAATACTCGTGCCTGGTGAAGCTGAGAAACGAGCGGCTGTCGGTAAGCATTCCAACAAACCGGCTGAGCAACCCGAGCTGCGCCAGCGACTCCATCTGCCGAATCATTCCGTCCATCTGGTCACAAAACCACCATCCGCTCCCCATCTGCATCTTGCCCGCGACGGACCCGTCCTGAAAATTCCCAATCATCGAGGCCACGAGTTCGTTGTCCCGTGCATTGATATTGTAGATGATCGTCTTCGCGAGTTTCCCCTCGCGATCCAACCGGTCAAAAAACCGCGACATCGGCTCGGCAACCAGCATGTCGCCGATGGAATCGCACCCAATGTCGGGACCAAGCTTTTCAAAAAGCCGCGTTGAGTTGTTTCGCAACGGCCCGTAATGGAATTGCTGCACCCACCCTTTCTCCGCGTTCATCAACCCAAACTCGTAAAGCATCGCCGATTTAAACTTCCCCGTTTCCAACTCATCAGGCGCAGACCCCGCCCGAACCTTGTCGAAAATGGCCGCTATCTCGGATTCTGTGTATTCATCCGCATAGAACGTTTCGATGCCATGATCGGAAACCGCACAGCCATTCTCCGCGAAGAAGTCATGGCGATTTTGAAGCGCTTCACGGTAGGTCGCCAAATCCTTCACTTCGATGCCCGCGGTCTCACCAAGCCGGTCAACCCACCCGTTGAACTGCTCCACTTTCTCCGGCATCATCCCCTTGTCCGGCCGCCAAGTGGGGAAGAGTTTGCACTCGATGGAACTGTCCGCATTCACCGCCCGATGATGTTCGAGTGAGTCGCAAGGATCGTCGGTGGTTCCAATCGCCAGCACATTCGACCGTTGAATGAGACCACGCGCGGAAAAGTCGTCGTCCTTCAATCGCTCGTTACACTTCTCGTAAATCTCCTTCGCTGTTCTCTCCGAAAGCAATTCAGACACTCCGAAATACCGAACCAACTCGAGATGGGTCCAGTGGTAGAGAGGATTCCCGAGCAATTTGGGCATCGTCGCCGCCCACGCCTCAAACTTTTCCCAGTCGCCCGAGCTACCAGTTACCAGTTCTTCCGGGACGCCATTGCTCCGCAATGCCCGCCATTTGTAATGATCGCCGCCGAGCCAACATTCGGTGATGGAAGAAAACCGCTTATCCTGCGCGACCTCGTCCGGCGGCAGATGACAGTGGTAGTCGATGATCGGCATATCCGCCGCATACTCGTGGTAAAGCATGCGGGCCGAACCCGATTCGAGGAGAAAGTCTTCTAGGATGAACGGTTTGCTCATGGGTGGAGTCGCAGACAATGGAACACATCCCCCACCCTCCGAAAATCATTTTCCCAATCTCGCGAAACTTCCGTCTCGCCAAAATTCGATTCCCGTTCAAGCGTCAACCCATGGCGGAATTCGCTCAAGGTGAGCTCTTTGACGAGCCGGAAACTCAGGGACCCAAGCGCATTTTCCTCGGCTGGGAACGGCCCCTCATTGACTCTGCAGGAGAATATTTGCTCCCCGACCCGGCCAACGAGTCCCCGGATCTCGCGCATCTGCTCATTCTCGTTTCCACTCAACAAGCCGGACGACGACTCCGCGAAACTCTCGCCATTCGGGCCGGCTCAGACGCCGGCATCTTCAACCCTCCAATGGTTGCAACACCTCGATTTCTCCTGCACCCGCTCCCCCAGTCAAACGTCGCTCCCGAAGCCACGGAACTGAAAGTCTGGATCGATGTCTTGCTGGAATTTCCGATGAGGAGCCTCCGTCATCTCTTTCCCGTCGAACCTCCGGAACGAAACTTTAACTGGGCACTGCAGGTCGCTTCGCAAATACTCAAAGTCCGTCGCACGATCGCCGAGTCAGGATGGCGGCCACTCGATGTTGCGAAGAACAACCCGCTCGAGTCCGACCGATGGACCGAAATCTCCAACCTCGAAAAAGAATCCATCCGTCGACTGCAAGCTCTGGGATTCAACGACCCCTTGGCGGCAGAAAAACTCGCTTCGACGAATCCCGAAGTTCCTCCTGGCATAAAAAAAATCATTCTCCTTGCCGTTCCCGATCCTTTTCCACCCGCCATCCCCGCGCTCAAATCACTTTCCGATAATATCGAGATCGAAGTCGCCATTCAAGCCCCCGATTCTCTCGCCAGAAATTTTGACGAGTGGGGACGACCATTGCCAGATTACTGGACCGAGGCCGAGATCCCCATTCCCGATGCGGACTCGACCCTCCACGTTTGCCGTCATCCCCATCACGCGGCAAAGCAGGGCATTCAACTCTTGGAGCGAAACGATACCCCCGAAGAATCCGCCGCATTCTGCCTCTGTGATCCAGATTGGACCGCGGAGTTCAAACTCGCTCTGGAAGACGCCGGAAGAGGCGGATTCGACCCCTCCGGCATTCCTTTTTACACCCACGAAATCGCCTGTGTTTTGAAGCTACTTCGCACCTCGCTCCAATCCGGAGAGGTCCGCGATCTCGGCGAATTTCTGCGTCTGGAGGATGTGCAAAACTCTCTCGCGGGGCGATTCAAATTCCTCGACGAGAACGAATCGCACACCTTCAATTCCGCGCGGATGCTCGTACAATTCGACGAAGTTTTTGCCCGTCACCTTCCCTCCACCATCGATGACTTGAAGAGAGTCCTGAAGCGAGGAGATCACAGAGAACTTGCCTTCGCGACTCGCGAAATCGAAGCCCTTCTCGACGAATTCAAGCGTTCCGAAAAGTTCTCCAGCGCAATCACGTCCTTCTTCTCCTTCGTCTTTGCGGTGAGGAAATTCGAGGAGGCTCGCGCGTTTGATCGTCATTTTTTGCATTTCGCTTCACTCCTTGAGGAAACACTTGTCGAGCTTGATGATCCCGCTTTTCAAACCGGTCCGCAACGAAGCGCCAGCGAGAAGATCGATCTCCTTCTTCAACTTCTCTCCCCTCAAACTGCGGCCTTCGAAAGGAAGGAGAACGACTTCGACCTCAATGGTTGGCTTGAAGTTCCATGGGAAGATGCACCGCATTTGATTATCGCGGGAATGCAGGACGGCGTCCTGCCCGAATCGATTTCATCCGACTCCTTTCTCCCACACTCCTTGCGACGGACACTAGGCCTCAGAACGAACGAAGAGCGATATGCCCGCGACGCCTATCTCCTTTCCGCCGCTTTGCACACACGGCAAAGCGACGGTCGCGTCGATGTCCTCCTTGCCCGCCATCGTGAGAATGGCGAGCCGCTCCGCCCTTCACGCCTGCTCTACCATTGCCCGGACAACATGCTGACCGAAAGGGCGTTACACCTCTTCTCCAACACTCTTGGTGACGACAATGACTCCAACCTCGCTTGGTCTGCTGCGTGGAAACTCACTCCGCCAGCAGTGCCTGACGATCACCGAGTATTTCAACGAATCTCCATCACGCAATTCTCCAAATACCTTAACTGCCCCTTTCGGTTTTACCTGGGGAGTGCCTTGGCAATGGAACCGGTTGATCCATCGAAAGCAGAGATGGACGCGCGGGATTTTGGCATTCTCTGCCACGCGGCTTTGGAACGACTGGCCGAGGATGAATCTCTTCGTGATTCAAGTTCTGAATCCGATGTTGCAAAGTTCCTCGTCGAAACCGCCCGAAGTCTCATCGACCAGCAGTTCGGAATGAAGCCAGCGGCCTCGATTCGAATTCAAACAGAAAGTATCTGCGAACGCCTCTCCGCCGCGGGACGCATCATCGCACAGGAAAAGCAAAAAGGCTGGAGGCAATACAAACCGCCAGAATGGAAGATCCATGAGCACCACGACTTTCAAATCGGCGGTATGCAGGTGACCGGCACTATCGACTGGATTGAACGTCACGAAGAAACCGGCGTCATTCGTATTCTCGATTTCAAAACCGCCAACAAAGCAACCCCGCCGGAAGCGGCTCATCTGAAGAATCTCGGACGCACGGAATCCTCTGAAGACTTCCCGGAGCAACATCTGACAGAGAATTCGCGCGGAAAGAAGGCTCGCTGGATCAACCTGCAACTACCCCTTTATCTGCTTGCGATGAGGGAGTTGGAACCGAAAGGCACCCAGTTCGAGACAGGCTACTTCCAGCTACCCATCGCTGTCACCGAAACTGGTATTCAGATTTGGGAAGACCTAGACAACGCACACCTCGAATCAGCTCGCGGATGCGCCGAACACGTCGTCGCAGGAATTCAATCCCGCCAATTCTGGCCACCAGCGGTTGATCCAAAATACGACGACTTCGCTTCCATTCTCTTCGAAGCCCACGAGAAGACGATCGACGAAGAACGATTCAATTCCAACTGGAAGGCGTCCGCTTCATGAATTCGCCTGCTCAGATTGAGAACGAAATGATTCTCGCCTCCGCAGGATCCGGGAAGACGTTTGCGCTCGTCACCCGATACCTCCGTCTCCTTGCTGCTGGAGAACCGCCGGAAACAATTGTCGCACTCACCTTCACGCGAAAAGCGGCCGGCGAGTTCTTCGACAAGATCGTCGAACGCCTCGCTACGGCCGCAAGCAACGAATCCGATTCCAAGACCGAAGCGGCGCAGATTGATTTTCCAGATCTGCGCCAACAGGATTTTGAACATCTTCTTCGTGCATTTCTTCGACAATCCCATCGACTCACACTCGGAACTCTCGACAGCTTCTTTGCAAATATCGTGCGGTCATTCCCGTTCGAATTCGGTCTCTCCAGCGGAGCCGCCGTCCTCGACGCTCCGGAAGCGCTGATCGAACGTGACCGTGCGATTCAAAGGGTTTTCGCGCGGAATTCTGCCGGCGACTCTGAATTCCTGAGCGCCTTCAAGCTGGCTCGCTTCGGTCAAGAAGACAGTGCGGTTTCGCGCCACTTTGATCAGTTCGTCTCTTCGCACCACGAACTCTTCCTCACGGCACCCGAGGCCAAAAAGTGGGGCAACCCCTCCGCCATCTGGCCGGACGGCAGAGGCAACGCTCAAGAAGAGGACTTCGACCACAAGTCGGCGTTCGACGCACTCTTCCAATCGTTTCCCGATGAGACGGATCTCAGTGCCAGCATCTGGGCGAAATGGAATACGTTTCGCGACGCGATGCTCGTCCACGAACCAGGAACACCCATCGCAGACGCCATTTCCGGATGGCTCAAGAAACTCGCTCCTTTGTTTTCTCGCGAGGTCGTGGGCCCGGTCGAGATGAAACTTTTTCGTTCCAGTAAGCAGACTTTCGATCAAAATCAGATATCGATTCTCCGAAACATTCACTCCTCGTTCATCCAAGCAGAGATCACACGCCGCCTGCAAAGAACACGCGGCCAATGGATGATCTTGAATAACTTTGAATCTGTCTACGGCGAGAGTGTGCGTTCGCAAGGCAAGTTATCCTTCTTCGATCTCTCGCTCCTTCTGGCCCTTCCCTCGTCCGAAGCTTTTGCCGCCAATAGCAGACGGGAACGTCTCGATTTCCGCCTCGATGCCCGATACCATCATTGGTTACTCGATGAGTTTCAGGACACAAGCCGCCTTCAATGGACGGCGATGGAGAACCTCATCGACGAAGCAATTCAGGACGCCACCGGCGAACGAACCTTCTTCCAAGTCGGTGACATCAAACAGGCAATCTACCGCTGGCGGGGCGGTGACGTGAACCTCTTCCGCGAAATCCGGAGGAAATACGTCATCAAGAGCGGCCAAATGTTTGAGCGACCTCTCTTCAAGAGTTACCGATCTGGGCAAGACATTATCGAACCCGTCAATCTCGTCTTTAGCAACAGGGCAGTCCTCTCTCAACACTGCCCGGATGAAGTTCTCGAAAACTGGGAATGGAATGATCACGAAACTGCGGTGGAGCCGAAACCCGGATGCACGCAATTGATCCAGATCGAAAACAAGGGAGGGACCGCGGCGGAGAAAGCGCTGCTTCGTTACGAATACCTGCTCGGACTGCTGGAGGAAATGGATCCTATTGCTCGTGGAATCGATTGCGCGATTCTTGTCCGCTCCAATTCTGAAGGTGCTGCAATCACGGAATTCATTCGAGCAAATTCTCCCCTTTCCGTTGTCAACGAAGCCGATGAGACGATCGGCGACGACAACCCGCTCAGCGCGGCCCTGCTTTCGCTCTTCCAATTTGCCGCGCATCCCGGAGACACCTTTGCTTGGCAGCATCTCATGATGACTCCCTTTGCTAAGGTCTTCCGCGCCAGGGAGATGGAAAAATGGAAGGTCGGTTCTGTAGTTCGTAAATCTATTCAACGTCAGGGATTTACCGTCACGACGAGAGTCTGGTTGGAAAGACTGGAGACGGCCACTCCGCTCGACAAATTCTCTCTGAAGCGTGCCCAGGAGTTTCTCTTCGCCGCACGCCAATTCGATGAACACGGCAGCCGTTCAATCGATGAATTCATCGAATACGCCCGTCAGTTCGCAGTTCGCGAAGCTTCTTCCAGTGGATCGATTCAAGTGATGACCATCCACAAGTCCAAAGGTCTCGATTTCGACGCTGTCATATTGCCACAACTCGGCGGAAGGTCTTTGGGCGGAATGGCTCCGCGTCTCGGCGTGAATCGCCAGCTCGACGGCAAGGTCGATTGGGTCATGGAACTTCCCCCCATGATTGTTTCCTCGGAAGACCCCGTTCTCTCGGAGTTTCTGGAGGCCGACAAGGCAGAACGTGTTTACGAAGATCTCTGTGTTTACTATGTGGCGATGACTCGCGCCAAGCGAGCAAATTACTTCATCATCGATCATACGGAGTCATCGAAAGCGAGTAGCTTCGCGAGAATTCTATTCGACACACTTGCAGAGGAGGAGCGTCAGAAAACTGTCCGTCGAGGAGCCGAAGCGGAGGTCTTGTATTCAATGGGTGACCCGTTTTGGTTTGAGAACCTGAAACCAAGCAACCAAGACAATCTTCCCGAAACTGCTCAAAAACCTCTGATTTTCCAGAGTAAAAAGACTCCTCGCCACTCCCGTCGATCCGCTTCAGACGAAGGAACACACGTTCAACCCGGCACCCAGATCTTCTCCGCCGAGAAACGAAAGAACCGTGATCTTGGAAACGCGATTCATGCTCTTCTTGAGTCTATTGAGTGGATCGAGGATTGGACGCCAGCAGAGGCCACCTCTGAGATCGACGCCTTGGCCATGCAGGAAATCCAAGAATGCCTCGGTAACCCGGAATTTCGCGATCTCTTTACCCGTCCCTCTTCAATTGCCGAGGTTTGGCGGGAACGGAGATTTGAAATGATTCTCGGCGACGAATGGATCTCGGGTGCGTTTGATCGTGTTGTCATCGACGGGCCTCGAATCACCTTAATCGATTTCAAACTGAGCGGAATCCCCGAGGATTCGGACACCGATGAAGCCGTTGAGAATTTTCGAGGACAGATCACGACCTACTGCCAAGTGCTAAGGTCCATGTTCGGCAACACTGCAGAGATTCAAGCCATTCTCGTCTTCATTTCTTCCCGTGACGTGATTGAGGTCCTTCCGAAATCTACCTAGCGCCCTTGCAAGAATAGTCAGCCGCCCTCGCCCTCAAGACGCAGAAGCGCTTCAAGCGCATTCCTTATTCGGATAACCATCGCCGTAATCCGATTCACCTGCCCACCAGGACCGGTGAAAACCCTTTCAATTTTGCGAAACCGCTCAGGGTTGAGACAAGAATTGGAAAAATTTTAATAAAAATACTAGATTCTCTAGATTTCGAGTTTATAATTTCCATATCTTTAAGTCCTGCTAAAAAGTCCCTGCATTGTAAGTCCTTCGCATTCATGGCACTTCCTCACAGTCGCGCAATCGAACCAGCTAGCCCGGTTTCACGAACCGTTCCCCGTCCGTCCGGCGAGGAAGCGGAATCCGTGACGACGGTGACGATCGCCATCGCCGCTTACAACGAGGAGTCAGTGCTCGAGAAGAACGTAGGTCAGGTCGCCGACTTCATGCGTTCGATCGACGGCGAATACGAATGGGAAATCCTCATCGTGAACGACGGGAGCACCGACCGAACGGCCGAAATCGCAGATACACTTTCTCAACGCACTCCGGAAGTTCGCGTCCACCACCACGACACGAACCTCGGTCTCTGTGAAGGTCTGAAAAGTGCATTCCGGCACGCCCGGGGAAAATACATCGTCACTCTCGACGCGGATCTCAGCTACGAACCCACTCACATCAAGCCCTTGCTTGATCGAATTCAGGAAACTCGCGCGGACGTCGTCGTTGCGTCGCCCTACATGCGCGGAGGAAAGGTTGAAAACGTCCCGTTCCTGCGCGCGCTCCTCAGCAAGTGGTCCAACATTTTTCTCTCCAAGATCGCACCAGAAAACATTCACACTTTCACCGGAATGGTGCGCGCTTACGACGCGAAATTCATTCGCTCGCTCAACCTGAAGTCAGTGGCGATGGATGTGAATCCGGAGATCATCTACAAGGCCTTCCTCCTTCGTGCGCGCATCGAGGAAATTCCCGCGACCCTCAAATGGCGGCAGGATGAGGCGACGAAAAGCCGGATATCCAGCCTCAGCGTGCCCTGGCACACTCTCGCCATTCTTTTCAGCGGCTTCATTTTCAGGCCCTTTCTCTTCTTCCTCATCCCGGGCTTCCTCATGCTCATGGTTTCGATGCTCAGCGGCGCCGGACTTCTCATTCATGGGCTTCTTCATCATGGCGAGACCGTCAACAACGTCGGTCCCATGCAATTCATTTCCCACTCGATCGGGAGCGCCTACGACGACCACGGCATCCTCTTTTTTGGCACCGCAGGACTCTTCGTTATCGCCGTCCAGTTTCTCACCCTTGGATTCCTCTCGATGCAGAGCAAACGCTACTTCGAAGAGGGATACCACTTTGCCACCACACGATACCGCGCCCAGCAAGGCCTTCTTTCCTGATCTACAGCAAGAATCTAACAATCCATCAATAAACTAACAAGTCCACCTCTCAACATGAGCACCGTCCTCGACCCAGTCGCCCAACCAACGAAACCGAAAACAGCCATCACGCTGCCCTCGGATCAAAACACCTCAGGCCGCACCCTCGGGTCTGAAGAAATCGCCTTCCTCACCGAAGCCGTCCAAAGCGGAACCCTCACCAGCACCAAAGGGCGCTTCACCAAGGAGTTTGAAACCTCCTTCGCCGCTTCGATCGGTGCCAAGCACGGATATGCCTGTAGCTCGGGAAGTTCAGCCCTCCACGTGGCGTTTTCGTGCCTCGATATTGAACCTGGCGATGAAGTCATCACCACCTCGATCACGGACATGGGCGGCCTTACTCCCATCCTTTTCCAAGGAGGCGTTCCTGTCTTCGCCGACGTCGATCCGCGCACCTACAACGTCACCGCGGAAACGATCAAAGCTCGTCTCAGCGATCGCACCAAGGGTATCGTCGTCACTCATCTCTTTGGGAATCCCTGCGAGATGGACGAGATCATGGAACTCGCCCGCTCACGCAACATCCCCGTCTTCGAAGACTGCGCTCAAGCCTTTCTCGCTACCTACAAGGGGCAGCAAATTGGCACAATCGGTGACATCGGGTGCTTCAGCCTTCAGCAAGGTAAGCACATCACCACTGGCGAAGGCGGCATCGTCGTCACGAACAACGAGGAATTCGCCCGCCACATGTTCCTTTTCATCAACAAGGCATGGGGATACGGCGATGAAAGACCAGACCACTATTTCTCCGCTTTGAACTACCGCATGTGCGAACTCCAGGGAGCTGTCGCACTGGCGCAGCTTCAAAAGCTGGAAAACGTCGTCCAACTCCGCCGCCAGACGGCCGATGCATTGACCGAACGGCTCCGTGATGTGAAAGGCGTCTATACACCCGCTGTCGCGCACCATTCCGAGTGTTCCTGGTGGAAATACTGTCTCCATATCGACACGGAAAAATACCCGGACGGAGCGCCACGCATGGGGCAACTGCTTCGCGAAGTCGGCATCTTCTCGGCCCCCCGCTACATCCAGAAGCCCGCTTACAAATGCGAAGTCTTCCGTGAGCAAAAGACTCTCGGGAAAAGCCGCTTCCCCTTCAATCTCGCTTCCGAATCGGCCACCGACTACCGGGACGAATTGTTCCCCGGTTCTCTCGAAGCTCTCGCCGGTGTTCTCGTTCTTCCGTGGAATGAAAAATACACCGACGATCACGTCGACTTCATCGCGAATTCCGTCCGCTGGGCTGCTTCCCAACTCTAAGCCAACTCAGACCTCCTGATACCATGAAAAACAAATTCAGATTCGGACTCATCGGCGCTGGAGGCATCGCCAAAGCTTATGCCGGTGCCTTCAATCAGAGTGACCGCGCTGCACTCGTCTCCGTCGCCGACGTGAACGAAGCCGCTGCGCAAGAACTCGCGGATTCCGTCGGTGGTCGGGCTTTCAGCTCCCATGAGCAAATGCTGCGCGAGAACAATCTCGACGCAGTCCTCATCTGCACGCCGCCCAACTCCCACCCGCATATCGCCGCCGACGCCCTCCGTCATGGCCTTCACGTGCTCTGCGAGAAGCCGTTGAGCATCAGGTCCGAACAGGCCCGACTAATGGCGCAGACCGCCAAGGAAAACGGCCGCATTCTCACCATGGCCTCGAAATTCCGGTGCGTCGCCGATGTGACAAAAGCCAAGGAGATCGTCGAAAGCGGAGAACTCGGAGAAATCATCCTCTTCGAAAACGCCTTCACGTCCTTCGTCGATATGTCCCAACGCTGGAACTCCAACAAGGAAGTCAGCGGTGGCGGTGTCCTCATCGACAACGGCACTCACTCCCTGGATATCTCTCGCTATATCCTCGGGCCACTTGCGGAGATCGACGTCGTCGAAGGTCGACGCACCCAGGGGTTGGAGGTGGAGGAAACCGTGAACATCTTTGCAAAAAGCGAAAGCGGAGTCCTCGCCAATATCGACCTCTCGTGGACGATCAACAAGAGCCTCGACTACTACATCCGCATCTTCGGCTCTGAAGGTGAACTCTTCATCGGATGGAAGGAATCCCGCCTGCGCCGCAACGGTGGTGACTGGGAAGTCATCGGTTCTGGCTACGATAAAACCGCCGCGTTCCTCACCCAGATCGAAAACTTTGCCGGCGCCATTCGCGGAGAGGAAGAACTTCTCATCACCGCCGAAGACGGAATCGCGTCCGTTGAGGCCGTGGAAGCCGCTTACCGCGCACTCGGCAAAAAGGAATGGCAGTCAGTCGGCGACCTCAACGCCGTTGCTGCCTGATTATCAATATCTTTCGACTCAACCCATTCCTTGTCATGCCTGTCGCAAAATCCACGAAGTCCGTTCCACCTAATGTTACCGCCATGCGCCCGCGCGTGGCCGAAGGCGCGACGATTCATCCCTCCGCCATCATTGAGCCCGGCGTGGAAATCGGAGCCGGAAGTTCCGTCTGGGACAACGCTCACATTCGTCGCGAGACGAAGGTGGGCGATGAATGCATCATCGGTGAGAAGACCTGCATCGCCTATGATGTCGAGATCGGTAACCGTGTAAAGATCAACACCGGCGTCTACATCTGTCACGGCGTCACCATCGGCGACGGCATCATGATCAGCGCACACACGGTATTCACCAATGACCGATTCCCTCGTGCGACAACACCCGACCTGAAGGAACTTCGTTCGTCCGATCCTGACGAAGAAACGCTCCTGACGAAAGTCGAAGACGGAGCGACCATCGGCGCGAATTGCACCATCGGTGGAAACCTCACCATTGGCCGATTCGCCATGGTTGGAATGGGTGCTCTTGTGACACACGATATCCCCGCCTTCCATCTCGCCGTCGGCGCACCTGCGCGTTCCATCGGCATTGTCTGCCGGTGCGGCAAACCAGTCTTCCGCTTTTCGCCGGACGCTGTTCCTGTCGAACAAGACGGACTGGACTGCGAATGCGGACTCAAATACGCGATCTCCGATTCGCAGGTCGTCGAGAAAAACCCTCCTTCGTAACCCGCTGATTTCCAATTGATGCCGAACTCGATGCCAACCACCAAGAAGTCGATGGCCGTCATTGGCGGTGGCATTCTCGGCATGACCTTGGCATTGCGCCTTCGTCAAGCGGGCCATCAAGTCGATCTCTTCGAAGCTGCTCCTGACTTCGGAGGCCTGGCCAGCCCATGGAGTCTTGGCGAGTTTACCTGGGACAAGTATTACCACGTCACCCTGCTCTCCGATTCGCATCTGCGGGGACTCCTCGATGAGTTGAACCTTGATCAGGAAACTGAGTGGGTCGAGACACGGACCGGATTTTACACCGGAGGCCAATTGCATTCGATGTCGAATAGTCTGGAGTTCCTCCGGTTTCCTCCTCTCGGACTGATCGACAAGTTTCGCCTAGGAGCGACCATCTTTTATGCCTCCAAGATCAAGAATTGGAAGCGACTTGAAAAAATCAATGTGTGCGATTGGCTGCGTAAACTTTCCGGAAAACGCACTTTTGAAAAGATCTGGTTACCTCTCCTCAAAGCAAAACTGGGCGCCAACTATGACAAGGTCAGTGCGGCTTTCATCTGGGCCATCATCGCCCGTATGTATGCCGCTCGTCGAAGCGGACTGAAGAAGGAAATGTTTGGATATGTCCGCGGCGGATATCGAAAAGTCCTCGAGGGATTCGTCGAACGACTTCAAAGAGAAGAAGTTAATCTGGAAGCCGGACAACCCGTTTCGAGTATCCGGCGCGTCGATGGGAAAGTCGAAGTTCATGGCAACGCGGGCCTCCTCGGCAAATACGACGATGTCGCCGTGACCTTGCCTGCTCCGGTGGCGTCCCGCATTTGCGAAGGTCTCAGCACCGAGGAAACCGATCGATTGAACGGGATTAGCTACCAGGGAATCGTCTGTGCTTCCGCGGTTTTGAAGAAGCCGGTCGCCGGATTTTATGTGACAAACATCACGGACGAATGGGTCCCTTTCACGGCCGTCATCGAGATGTCCGCGCTGGTGGACCGCGATGCGGCCTTTGAAGGGAACACTCTCATCTACCTGCCGAAGTATGTCCCTCGCGGCGATGATTTTTTCAAAACGAGCGATGATGAGATTCGAGAGGAGTTCACCTCAGCGCTTCTCAAGATGTATCCTCATCTCTCTCCATCAGACATCGTCGCCTTCCGCATTGCCCGCGCGACTGACGTCCACGCGCTTTCTGTCCCCGGATACTCGGAGACATTACCTCCACAAAAGACCAGTGTTCCCGGACTACACATTGTGAATTCCGCGCACATCATCAACGGGACGTTGAACGTGAACGAGACCATCGCGCTTGCCGAGCGCGCTGCGTCCGAACTTGCCGCCTGAATGATGACCGCCTCGCTTTCTCTCGATCTCGACAACAAGTGGTCCTACATGAAGACCCACGGTGACGCTGGATGGGAATCGTTTCCGACTTATCTCAACGAGGTCGTTCCCGCGTTTCTGGAAGTGTTGGAGGACGCTCGCCTGAAGATGACGGTCATGATCGTCGGACAGGATGCAGCTCGGGAGGAAAACCATGCGGCGCTTCGCTTGATTCCGGAAAACGGCCACGAGGTGGGAAATCATTCCTTTCACCACGAGCCTTGGTTGCACCTCTACTCGAAGGAAGAAATCGAGAAGGAAGTCATCACCGCCGAAGACGCCATTGAAACGGCGTCCGGGGTTCGCCCCAACGGCTGGCGCGGCCCAGGATTCAGTTTTTCCCCGGACCTTTTGTCTGTTCTGGCTCGACGTGGATACAAATACGATGGATCCACCTTTCCGACTTATCTCGGTCCCCTCGCCCGCGCCTATTACTTCATGAAGTCGGGTCTCGGCAAACAGGAGAAGGACAAACGGAAGCAACTCTTCGGAAAGTTTACGGAAGGATTCCGCCCGCTGAAGCCCTATCATTGGGACATCGATGGCCAGCGGCTGCTTGAGATTCCTGTCACGACCTTTCCGCTGATCAAGGCGCCGTTTCATGTGAGTTACCTTCTGTATCTCGCGACCTTTTCTGTAGCACTCTCCAAAGTCTATTTCGCAGGTGCGTTGAGAGCTTGCAAATTCGCGGGGATCGGACCTTCTTTGCTTCTACACCCGCTTGATTTTGTTGGCGACGAGGTCGCACCGGAATTAGCTTTCTTCCCGGCGATGAACAAGGGCGGTGAGTGGAAGAGAAAGCTCGTGCGCGGCTACTTGAAGCAATTTGCGGAAGAATTTGATGTGGTCCCCATGGGCGAACACGCACGACGGCTGCAACTTCGGCAGATACCGGTGAAGGTGAGCGCGCCCGTAGCACAGGCTTCCCTTGGCTCGCCATAGCCTTGGCGAAGGCGCGGCAGCCTGTGATGGATGGCAAGGGGAACGTGCGAAGTTAGATCGACAGGACTTCGGGCTCGGAGCGAAATGTCCTAGCACAGGGCAAACACATCGAACGCCAATCTTAAACAGGCTGGAAGCCTGTTTTACTGCTTTAGCTTCGCCCCTTGAAGGTCAGTTCGGCGACGCCTGATTTGTCGAGTTCGCCTTTGCCGACGCTCACAAGCTTGTCGTATTGCGCTTTTGTCGCATCATTCAACGGCAGAGAGATGCCCGCGGCAGAGGCAAGATCCCCCGCAATGCCGGAATCCTTCGCCGCATGCTCGGCGCTGAACCAGCATTCGTGGTCGCGGGCGATCATATCTTCCGCATCGGTTTCAAGGACACGGGAGTTGGCCCCCGTTTGGGCAAAGACTTCGCAAATCATGTTTAAGTCCAATCCGAGCGCATCAGCCAGTCCAAGACCTTCGGCGAGTCCGGCGGTGTTGATGTTCATCACCATGTTCACGAGTGCCTTGACCTCGGAGGCCTTACCGACATCGCCAACATGCTTCAAATTTACACTCATCTGATCGAGCACCGGCTTCACTTGATTGAAGACGTTTTCTTTCCCGCCGATCATAAGGAAAAGCTTTCCTTCGCGCGCGTGACTGATGCTTGAGGCCATGCAGCCCTCCAGCGCTTCTGCTCCCGCTGCTTCCGCCGCTGCCGCGACCTCCTTCTGAATTCCGGGTGAGAGTGTCGCGCAGTTCACAAAAACCTTGCCGTCAGCGCCTTGAAGCAAATTGTCGCCGTCCGCGAGGAAGATCGCCCGCATCGCGTCGTCATTCGTCACGACAGTGAAGATCACTTCAGCCTTCGCCGTCACGTCCGCGAGCGACGTGCAAGCTTCGGCGCCGAGTTCGGCCGCCAGCTCCTCCGCTGCGCTTTGATTGACATCATTAACGGCTGTCACTTCATGACCAACGTCCTTCAATCGACGCGCCATGTTCGCGCCCATGCGTCCGACTCCGACAAATGCTACTTTCATGTGTTTTGGGTGGTTTGTGAGTTTGTGCGTTATTTGAATTCAGGGAAAAACGGATTGTGCGCTTTTTCCTCACCGACCGTCGTCATCGGTCCGTGTCCGGGGCATATAACCGTGTCGTCGGGGAGTGTCATGATTTTTTCTCGATTGTTTCGAAGGGCTTCTTCGAAGGAAATCTTCCCTCCCCCCATCGACAGGCAAAAAATGGCATCGCCGACAATGGCCACTGGTTGGGAGAGCCCCTCAATGACGTAGGTGTTTCCGCCAATCGCATGACCACTCGTTTGAAGCGAGCGCAACGAAAGCCCGCCAATCGACGCGCTATCTCCTTCATTGATCGGATGCGCACCCGGAAACATCTCCAGGGAGTTGACGAAAACGGGCGGTCGACCGAGTCGCTCTTTCAGTCGATCCAAATCAGCGATGTGATCGGCATGCGTATGCGTCACAAAGATCGCGCCGACCTCCAAATCAAGCTGCTCCACCTTTTCGATAATCGCTGTCCCGTCCGCACCGGTGTCAAAGACCGCGGCCTGCTTCGTCGCAGGATCCCACACGAGAAACGCGTTCACTGTCATGTCACCAAAAGTCGTGTTGAACAAGGCGAGCCCATCCATCGAAACCTCTTCCGGAAACCAATCCTTTTTCCCCATCGAGACCAGTGAATCGGGGTGCAATTCCAAAACGGGAGCCACCGCCCGCAACGCGACTTCGTCGAACTCACCTTCGGTTAATCCATTCACCGTCCCCTTTTCAACTCCGGAGATTTCGGCGACGGCGGCGGCATTCAATCCCTTGCCACGCATCGTCTTGCCGATGACGTCTTCAAAAAAATCCTCGATGGGTACCTGCATTCCCCATTTGAGCGGCAAATTGACCACTCATGCAAGTCACGAATTCCTATCCCCGAATCGCCACGCATTGGCATAGACGTTCATGCGTCCATTCCGCACGAACCCAGCGAGTCCTTGCCCGGACGCTTGCGCAAACTCCACCGCGAGGCTGGACGGCGCGGAAATTCCCGCAACCAACGGAATCCCCGCGGCATGCGCTTTTTGCATGAGTTCAAAGGAAATTCGACCACTCAGGAGCAGAAAACTCCGGCGCAAATCAGGCTCCCCTTCGCGAATCCACCGACCAACGAGCTTATCGAGCGCATTGTGCCGCCCTACATCCTCACAAGACAACAAAAGCCGCCCATCCGCATCGAAAACTCCACATCCATGAAGTCCTCCCGTCGAAGCAAAGGTCTCCTGCGCGGACTTGAGTTCGTCCGGAGCTGCAAGAACGACCGCACTGGCAACGGTGAAGTCGTTTTCCTGTTTCTCCCAATTGCCAAGCGCACTCTCAATCGTTGCCTTACCGCAAATCCCGCAACTCGACGCGGTAAAGACATGACGAGTGAGAGAATCGAAATCGACCGAATCCGGGTTCGCCAAAGCGACATCGACAACATTTCCTCTCGAATCGGATTCCGCGGAACTCGGGCAAACCGAAACTTCGAAGAAGTCCGATTCCTTGCGAACAATCCCTTCAGAATACAAAAAGCCTCGCACCAAATCCTCATCACTTCCGGGCGTGCGCATAATCACCGCAACCGCCCTTCCCTCCACACGAATCTCCAGGGGCTCCTCTCGCACGACATCATCCAGAAGCTTCTCCGCACTGTCCCCAAGACGCTGAACCTCGAATCGAGCCGTCACGCTCCCCGTCATGTCCTGCGGGAAATTCCAATTCTTAAACGCTTGCCCCTCTTCCTCCGCCACCTCCAACACCTCCATCATTCCTTTTTCTACCAGTTCATCGACCAACTCCTGCATCCGGAGTTCTCCCGCACTCACCATCCTCTCGACGACTTCCAATGTGATCGCGGGATACCGGGCAATCAGGGTTTCGTAACGGTCATTACGCCGAAAAACCGCGCCCCCGTCAGCCCGTAAAAGTCGCGAAAGCAACTCCGCATTAACTGCAGGAACATCCACGGCCAACGCGAGAACATCTTTCCCCTTGGCCGACGAAAGAACGGAAGCCAACCCTCCCATCGGCCCCCCGCCTTCCTGCTGGTCGACGATCAACTCGCCATTCCAATCTGCGTATTTATCGATTTGCCCACCATTCACGGACAACACCACCGACTCGACTCCGGCTATGCGCAGGACATCGACTTGATGTTTCCAAAGCGGTTTTCCCGCCACTTCGATCATCGCTTTGTCCCTCCCCATTCGCCGGGATGAGCCGCCGACAAAAACCGCTCCGATTACTTCGCTCACGCCACTGCGGGATCGACGGCATTTTCCGTGCGCAACACTCCGTCCGTGAGAATCCGTGCGCGCAAACCGCCCCGTCCTTTCAGCCAATCGTGCGCACCATCGGCAAACGCCTGATTCATCCAGTAACACGGCGACGCTTCCTCCGAACCGGAAAGCGTCACCCCCTGCAGCTCAAATTCCTTTCCGATCAACGCGTTCAAATCCATGCCTTCGACAATGATATTTCTTCGAAAAACCGAAGGCGGGGTTTCGTCGGGATCTATGTGAAAGGCCTCACAAGCTTCCAAATACACCTCCCACGAAAACAACGTCAGCTGTCCCTTGTAATCCTCCTTGTAGCCAAAAAAACGGTCACCCGCCAGACCCTTTCCCGCGACACACTCCACCTGGTCCACTTCCACCTCGGGATTTTCGCCCGGAGGCTTTTCGTGGTGCCCGTAGAAATTGTGGCCGGGAGAAATGTAGATGTGCCGGATCTTCATTTTCAAATGACTTGCGGAAATTCGCCCGTGGGCCTAGAATCCTCGCCCCGAACTCATACGCGGGTATAGCTTAGTGGTAAAGCCCCAGCCTTCCAAGCTGGTCACGCGAGTTCGATTCTCGCTACCCGCTCCAACTTCACTTTTCTCCCTTCGAGTTCAATCTTTCGCCTTGGAATGGACTATCGGCTCGCCAAGAATGAAGACCTCGATCTGCTGGCGCATTGGAACGAACAATTGATTATCGACGAGGGACAATCCCGTCCGATCAATCGCGAAAAATTGGCCGAAGACATGGCCAAATGGCTGGCGGACAGCTATCAAGCGGTTCTTTTTTCGGTGGGAGAAAAGGATGTCGCCTACGCACTTTTTCGAGAGGGAAATAATGAGATTTATCTTCGCCAGTTTTTTGTGAGACGAGATCAACGAAGACTAGGGCTGGGCAGAATCGCAGTGTCACTGCTGCGGGAAGAAGTATGGACACCGAAGAAGCGCATTTGTGTTGCCGCACTGGTGGACAACCCCGTCGCAATCAACTTTTGGAAAGCAGTCGGATTCACTGACTACGCGGTGACGCTAACCATTCCACCGGAGTGACGCATCGCCCGCATTTTTCCGCTCCTTTTTGAGATTTAAGAGAAATTCTCAACTTTAAAACGCAGCTCGCAAACTGTTCTCAATACCGATCTTGGAATCGAGATTTGCGAGGGTCATGGAGACTCGTGGAGGGGTTGGTTTTAGGAATTCGTTAGTTGCCGAGCGTGATTATGGAATTTATAATAAAAGCGATATTTATATATCACATACCTAATACCCAAAACACAAATGCACTACAATAAAACAACCCATGGCCTTTCTCCGGGATTCTCTCTCGTGGAAATGCTTGTCGTGATTTCAGTGATCGGAGTGATCGCTGGAGTGTCGGTTCCCGTGATCGGGAACATCGCCGGAACAGCAGACCAAACCGCCTCCAAGCGGAATGCTCAGCTGTTGTCTCATATGTACGCCTCCGCCAATCAGGCGGGAGCGGCCTTCCCTGTCGCCACTGAAATCGGAGTATGCAACTCTTTGATCGATGGTGTCACGGGCGTTTATATCCCGGGTGAATTCCAAATTCGCCTAGATGATGAAGAAAGGGATGCCGCGATGGCACACCTCACTTTCACGGATGACATGCTGTTGTACACTCCTGATGGCGGAACTGTCGCGAGTGCTCCACCTGCGCCTGGCTTCAGTTTTGATGATCTTGAACTGGGTCTTCAGAACACGGGACAATCGATTCAGATGTTACAACACTTGGCGTCCGTCTCGACGGACCCGGCGGTCAGCGATTCCGTCCAAGACTACCTTGATGCAGCCGCTTTCGCTGTATTGGAACAGGGGTCACCCGAATTCGATGCCTTTGAAGAAAACTACAACGGGCACCAAGCCATCCGTCAACAGTTTGAGAATGGTGAAATCACGGAAGCGGAATACAACGAGGACCGTGACTATTACTTGAATGGTGGAAGCTTCGGCGGAAATACCGTCGTCGGAAGGGACGAAATCCTCGCCAATGCCGTGCAAAACGGCAGTGCAGAATCGTTCTTCATCGATCCCGGTGATATCAACGAGGATGTCATCAGTGTTATCAACGACGGATTCGCGGACGACAGCCTTGAAATGGTTTTCATGACTGATCAAGGAACTAGTCAATTCAATCTCGTCGACTGGGGAGACGTTCCTGCCCCGAACTAAACCTTAATTCCAAAGCGGCGTTGGTGTGGCTACACCAGCGCCGCTTTTGCTTTCTCAAACTCCGAGGACAATTCAGCGTAGGTCGTGGTCACGGAAAATTGCGGAAACTCTTCAATGACGTTTTCCGGCGCACGGAAGAGAATGCCTGCATCTGCTTCGCCGAGCATGGTCGTGTCATTGTAAGAGTCGCCGGCAGCGACCACTTTGAAATTGAGGCCGTGAAACGCTTTCACCGCTTCGCGCTTCTGGTCGGGCATGCGCAGATGGTAGTCGGCGATCCGTCCTTCGGCATCCATGCTCAAGCGGTGGCAAAAGAGCGTCGGGTAATCAAGCTGACGCATGAGTGGTGCGGCAAATTCGTAGAACGTGTCCGACAGAATGACGACCTGGAAGCGCGACTTCAGGTCATCGAGGAACGCCTTCGCGCCTTCAAGAGGTCCAAGCCCGTCGATGACTTCCTGGATGAGCGGCAAACGCACGTTGTTTTCATCGAGGATGCGAAGGCGCTGTTTCATCAGCACATCGTAGTCGGGAATGTCCCGCGTCGTCGCCTTCAGCTCCTCGATCCCCGTCCGCTCCGCGACGTTGATCCAGATTTCCGGAATGAGGACTCCTTCGAGGTCGAGACAGGCAAGTTGCACGCGGGTTTTCTAGTGCGCAGGACCGCGGAAAGCAAGCGGGATCACCACCTCCGTGAAACTGCCAAGAAGAACTTGGTGCGAGTGCAGTGCAGGGGTAATCTCCAACCAACCTCACTGCTCCCACGATGCGACGCTTCCGCGAAATCGACCCAAAAATTGAACCCGAGCCGCCCAAGCCGTTCTCGGAGATGCGATGGATCGCGCTCGCCATCATCGCCCTCGTCGGGCTTTTCTGGCTGCAAAGCGCCGCGAAAAAGTGGGATATCGAGCGCAAGAAGCAGGACCTCATCACCTTGCGCGAGGTGAACTACAAGAAGGCCGACGACGAGACGCAGCCGCCCGAATTCAATGTCCCGGTGCCGAAGGAAAACCAACCCGAGTTTGATAGTTGGACTTACGAGCAGGAAATGATGCACGCTCGACGTGCGCAAGAACAAGGTCCGGGAGAGATTCCGGTCCAGTTTCCTCCCATTGAGGGACTGTCGCCAGAGGAGGCGTTGGAGAAAGTCGATCTCGCGAACGAATAGGGCGCTAATCCTCCTCCTTCAGATTAAGGAATAGGTTCAAGAACATCTTTTGCGCGCCGTTTTCGCAATCTTGAGACGCCGAATTGTGATAATTATTATTTTTGTGTGGATTTTTAGTTCCATTCCCGCTAAACTCCGGCTCCTAAACACTCGACCGATGAAATCCTCCACGCCTCTCTTCGTCCTGAAAGTCATCACAGCCACGCTCACTGGAGTTTACGTGTTTGAGCATCCGCGCGCCTGGGCCGGAAACCTTCCAGACGTTTCCGCACCGATCGTGGAAACAGTCGAGATCTCCGAGTAGCAGAACTATTTATAGTTCGGGTATCGCGGTTGTCGGCCACCCTGGTCTGGGACATCTTCGCGCATGATAGTCGGACCTGTTTCGCCATACATTGTCCGATGAGGAATTCCGCTGCGTCCCTTGGCGTCATCTTCGCGCTCGTTGGCTCTTTCACGATTCACGCGGAAGAAAACCGGCTCACGTTTCACGCTGAACCCAAATCTCTTCCCCCGCATGCTCACACGGAAGACTGGCCGCGGTTTCTGGGTCCACGGGACGATGCCACTTCTGCAGAGACTGGCATTCTTGATTCCTGGCCTGACAACGGGCCGGCAAAAGTTTGGGAAGTGACCAAAGGCGAAGGATACGCTGGACCGTCCATCGCCGGAGATCGGCTCGTGATGTTTCATCGTGAAGGCGGCGAGGAAGTGGTCGAATGCCGGGAACCAGAGACAGGCAAGTTGCTTTGGGCCCATTGCTATGGCGCCGACTACGACGATAGCTACGGCTTCAGCAACGGACCCCGCGCCAATCCCGTCATCGACGATGAATTCGTCTTCACGGCCGGAGTCACCGGAGTGGTGAAAGCTTTCGAGATTGCCGACGGGAAAGAACGCTGGAGTCTCAACCTGCGCGAGCGCTACCGGCTGCCGCAAAACTTTTTTGGTTATGGTGCTTCGCCACTGGTTTGGGAGGACCTCGTTTTACTCAACACGGGCGGCGAAGGAGACGATGAAGGAAGTCCGGGTGTGTGCGTGGCCGCGTTCAATCGGGAGACCGGCGAGGAGGTCTGGACCGCGACAGACAAATGGGGCGCGAGTTATGCCTCGCCGATTATCATGACCATTCACGGTCGCGAGATCCTTTTCGTCTTCGCCGGGGGCCAGAGCCGCCCCCCGCACGGCGGACTGCTTGCCCTTGATCCGAAAACGGGAGAGGTACTCAGCCGCTTCCCATGGCGAGCGGATAAATATGAATCAGTGAATGCATCCACTCCGCTCGATGTTGGAAACAACCGTCTCTTTATCTCGGAGTGTTATGAAAAAGGAGGCGTCTTGTTGGAGTTTGACGAAAACATCCAGCCTTCCGTCGTGTGGGAAGAGCGCTGGTTCGGAATGCATTGGACGTCGCCCATCCTCAACGACGGCGTGCTCTACGGTTTCGCCGGTCGGAACGAGCCTGATGTTCAGTTTAAGGCGGCCGACGCCATCACCGGTGAAATCCTTTGGGAGGACGAAATGCGCTGGACGGAGAAAAGTGGAGACCGCGATCTTGTCCGCGGATTGTTTCGAGCCTGGCTGCTAAAGGTCGGAGACCGTCACCTCGCCTGGGGCGAGCATGGCGCACTCGCATTGCTGGAACTTTCCCGCGAAGGACCCAGAATAACGCAGCGCCACCAACTCTTCCTCGCCGATCACAGTTGGACCCCACTTACCTTGAGCCGCGGGCTTCTCTACGTGACGCAAAACAATCGTGATCGTGCTAGCGGCGCCGATCCGCGCATCATTTGTTACGACCTGCGGGCAACGTCCGACGACGAAGCCGCAAAGTAGTTATTCACGGGTTCGCCGCAGGATATTCCGCGGTCTCAACGCTTCCGCCGCTTCGCCAGCGCGATCACGAATCGCTCCCGCGCCATCCTTGATCACTTCTGCGCCTTCGCGCGCGACACCCACGCCTTCCCTTACGACGGCCGCGCCTCCTTTCATCACTCCACCGACAAACTGGTTCTTCATGCCAAACTTCACATCGTCAATCGGCCCCTCCCCGCGAATTTCCAACGCATGACTCGCCACCGCTGTCGCCAATCCAACGGGTCCTTTGAAATTCGCGCGCACATCAATCGAGAGGAAGTCCTTCCCCATGTCGTAGCTCCCTTGCGACAAGACCTTCGCCAACGCCGTCTCAAGAACCATCTCGTCCGCATAAAAAACGTTTTCCGAGAGACGATACTTCATGTCCACCTCCTGGGTCTGGTCCCCGCGCAGACCCGTCGCCGTGCGGCGCAGGAAATCCCAGAGCGGCCCGAAGAACCTCGCCTTGTAAAGTTTCGCCTCGTTGATCTCAAGCTCACCTCCACCGGCGAAGTCCGCCATCGACGCACCCGCTTTGCCCGCATAATTCGCCCGCACGTCCCCTTCGAGATACTGCTCGGCTTCCGAGTTCGTCAGCTTCGCGATCTCATTGACCTGCACGCCGTCTACCGCCGCCGTGAGATCAAATACAAACGGCCCGTCATCGCCTCGTAACGGAATCGCTATCACGGCATTGCCACTCCCGCCGAGTAAATTGAGCGTGAGATCCGGAATCTGCAAAACCCCCTCGCTCAAACTCGCAGAAAGACTGACGTTTGTGAGCGCAAGTTTCGCTCCGTCGAGATCCAGCGTCACATTCACCGGCTCTAACAATTTAGCATTGCATTGGCTCGCAAGCGGATCGTCCAAACGGACCTCGGCTTCGGAAAACGAGAACTCCGGCGGTGACGAAAACTCAAGCATCTCCAACGACGCGCCAAGGCCCGGGTCGACGGCAGAGGCCATCGCTATCACATCGGACGTGCATTCGAGTCCTTTCAGGACCAGCCGATTCGAATCCAGCGAAAGCGTTCCGGCACTCGTGATCTTCCCGCCGAATCCATCGGCGACCAGTGAATCGAAAGTCACATTCCCGTCGCTGCCATAGGCCGCTTCCACAGCTATCCCGTCGAAAACCAGTTTTTCCCACCCGCAATTCTCCCCCGTTCCCTTCACGCTCGCGGCGAACGACGACTTCTCGCCCTCGCCGACCGCCTTAAGCTCCAGGGCCAGCTTCGTACTCCCGATGTTCATTGCCTGCCATCCAAGACCGCTTCCACTCACATCCAGTTTCACATCCACAGGAAAATCGCCGGCAACGACGGCCGGAGTGACCTTTGCGGTCGCATCGACCGCCCCCACTCTAACATCCTTCCAACTGAAAGCGCCTCCCTTGAGGGTCGCATCGATGACCATGGGGAAATCCGCTTCCTCGCTTTGCATGGGTTCAAGATGGATCGCCAGAACCGGTCGCTTCCCGCGTGGCTTCACCTCGACCATGTCCATCACATCGATGAGCGGCGCGAAGTCCGGAAAGACCGGCGCGTCCTCGTCACTCTCCCCCTCCCCACCGAGATCAAGACTGCCGGTGACGTCCAGCTTCAATCCCGACGAGGCCGCGAGAAGAGTCTTGAACTCCAGTTCCTCGTTTTTCAAAAGCAAGTCCGCCTCAATCTCTTCGAATGCCGCCTTCCTCCCTCCGGAATGGAAGGCAATCGTCCCGTCTTCGATTGTGAACACGCCGGAAAACGGCTCGCCGAGAATCAGTTCCATCGGTCGGAACCTGCACGCCGCATCACTGACGCTCAGAACTTCGACCTCCTTTTTCTCTGACTGGAAAAAGACAACGTCCTGCACGATCAATCCTCGCCAAGGTTGATAACCGATGGATCCGACCTCGGCATGGATTCCAATCTTGCGAAGTTCCTCGCCCACGATCCGGAGGGCCTTGTTTGCGAGCCAGTTTCTCGTGAAATACGCCCCCGTCCCTGCAAGCGCGAGGAACACCAGACCGAAGATGAAAATTTTCCCGAGGCAACCGCCCTTCTTTTTCTTCTTTTGATTGGTCGCGCTGCGTCGCTGGGGAGGA
>JBCCWV010000043.1:0-28389 GCA_039192745.1 Verrucomicrobiota bacterium
AGAGGTCGAGAAGATCAACGCGAACCAACTCGAGATCTTCCTCAAGAAAATCCGCGATGCCCTCTGGGTTCTGCAGGACAAGAAGATCGCCGTCTGGGGACTCGCCTTTAAGCAAAATACCGACGACATCCGCGAATCCGTTGCGATCAAACTCATCCAGCAACTCCTCGAAGAAAAAGCTGTCGTCACCGCCTACGACCCGAAAGCCACGGAAACGGCCAAGAAGGTTCTCGGTGACAGCATCACGTATGTCGACGATCCGCTCAAGGCCACCGAAGGCGCCGAAGCCCTCATCGTCGCCACCGAATGGCCCGAATTTACCGGTGTCGATTTTTCAAAGGTGAAGGAAAACATGGTGACCGACCTCATTTTCGACGGACGCAACCTTCTCGACCCTTCAACAATGAAGCAATTTGGCTTCACCTACAGCGCCGTGGGACGTGGATCGATCTAGGCCGTGACATAATCGGCGGACCGCGGATGTCCACATCCGCACCTTGCCCCTCGGCGCAGCGCACCGCACTCTCTCCTCACAGCGGCGCAATGACATAAAGCCGACTTTGGCCTACAAAACTTCATGCCCCGCGAAATCAAATCCCCCTCTGTCCGCGGCGTCGCCCTTGCCGCGCTTAATCACTGGCACGAGACGGACGAACACGCGGAGAATATCATTCAAAGGTTAGCCGCAAGGCACAACCTCGCCCCACGCGACCGCGCCTTCCTCAACGCCCTCGTCCTCGGCGTCCTGCGCAACGGTTCCCTTCTCGATCATTGGATCGACGAGTTGCGCAGCGGAAAGGTCGACGAGGAAACACAAATGATCCTCCGCCTCGGACTGTGCCAGGTCCTCATTCTCGATGTCGATCCCCACGCCGCGGTCAACGAAACAGTCAACCTCACGAAACGCGCCCGCGGCTTCGTCAACGCCATCCTCCGCCGCGCTGACCGCGAACGCGATTCCCTTCTCCAGGCCACCAAGGAACTACCCCTTGATGCCCGTTACTCCCTCCCCGATTTCCTGATCGAAAAGTGGAAGTCTGCCTTCGGCCCTGACAATACCACCAACCTCGCCGCCTGGACCAACGAACCGGCTGTCACTTTCGTCCGCACGAACAAACTGATCGATGGCGCCGAAGAAAAAATCGCCGCTCTCGATGGCGTCACCGCCGTCGCCGGTTTCGACGGATTTTTCCAATGCGAGTCCGTTCCCTTCGAAGCCCTCGACGCCGGTCTCTGCTACGCACAGGACCCGTCAACGAGCCTAGCCCCGCGCCTCCTAGCTCCGCAGCCCGGTGAATCCGTCCTCGACGCCTGCGCCGCCCCCGGCGGGAAAGCCGCGATCCTCGCCGAGTTGATGCAAAACAATGGCCATCTTGTTTGCGCCGATTCCCTTGAGCAGCGCCTCGAAAAGATGTCCGGCAACCTCGAACGGCTTGGCGTCACCATCGCCGAAGCGACGCTCATCGATTGGAAATCGTCTCCCAATTTCGACGAAAAGTTCGACAAGATCCTCGTCGATGTCCCCTGCAGCAACACCGGCGTCCTCCGCCGCCGCGTCGACGTCCGCTGGCGCCTTGATGAATCCGTCTTTGCCGAGATGCAGGCCCTCCAACTCCGCATCACGAAAAACGCCCTCACCGCCCTCAAACCCGGCAGCACTCTCGTCTATTCCACCTGCAGCATCGAACGCGAGGAAAACGAGGATTTGGTGAAATTGCTAGTCGATCAATCTCCCGGCCTCACCCTCGAAGAAGAGCGCCGCACCCTCCCTTACGAGGACAGCGTCGACGGCAGCTACTGCGCAAAGCTGCGCCTCTCCCGGTAGGGACGCCTCGCCGCAGGCGTCCCACTTTCTGCCGCCGTCGGCGGCGGCGGATCGTGCCCTGCCACGGCGCGTAGGCTCCGGGTGCGATGGTTCCTGCCCGAGCCAAAGGCATGCTTACCCTTCGAAGGTGCGTGCCCGCATACCGGGAACAGCACCAATTTGCTATCGACATCGCCACAAAAACTTGCGTGCTCCGCGCGACATCTCCGGAATCGTAACCGGATTTTCCGATCCACCTTCACCGATCAGCCGCCCCACCTTTCTCGCCCTTCGTGGCTCCCCATTCTTCGCACCACCAACCGGAAACCCTAACCGTCAGACACTTGCGAAGAGGCTTTATTTTTTGCGAGTTTCCGTAAATTTGGGCGCATGAATTTCACTTGGAATTTCCCTCTTCGTCGTGGAATCAACCTCAGCCTTTTCGTTGGCTTCGCCCTTGCCGGAGTCGCGTCGGCGGACCTGCTCCTTGAGGTTCGGAACGAAAATGGATTCTATCAGGAAATGACGCTGGTTGATCCGGTCACGGAGGATTGCGATGACTTCGAGGAGCCTGATTTCATCACGGACATCAACTTCCCAGACACCCGTATTGGTCGCGTCTCCCGTATCCAGATTCGGCTCACCAACACGAGTACCCGCCGGATCGTGCCGATCAACATCCGGGCGCTCGACGAAAACCTTCAGAACAACGTTCCCGAGTTCACCGACTCCATCTCGAACGCCCTCAATGCCGGACAGTCGACGACCGGCTTCGTCAATTTCCAGCCCTTGTTCAATGGGAATCCGAACGTCTTTCCCATGTCCACTGCCTTCCTCTCGATCACGTGGCCGACACCAACCCAGCAGGATCCCAACCGGACGACGACACGCGTCGTTTGCCTCAGCGGCCAAGCGGTCCCGAATCCTGGCATTTATATCACGGGAGCCACAAACTCCGCAGCCCGGGGAATCGAGCCGATAGAGAACAACGAACAGCCCAACGAGTTCGTGAGCCGCCTGAACTACGGCCTATTCAACATCTCCGCCTCGCCGCCACCAAGGACGCATTTCTTCCGGCTCTTCAATCTCTCGAACAGTTCATCGCTTGTCTTTTTCGAGCAGCCGAACCTGACGGGAGCAGCCGAGTTTTCCATGAGCCCAACGAGTTTCTCGTCCATACCTCCGAATTCCTTCACCGACTTCACGATCACCTTTACGCCGGGCGCGATTTCCGGAACGCGAACTGCAACTTTCCGAACGCGAACCGACGACGAGGAAGACCCCATCTTTCAGTTCTCCCTCACCGCGCAAACGACCCAGGGAACATCCCTGCTCGAGATCGAAGCCACCGGACCTGCGGGTGAAACCGATCCAGTCCCGCTGCCCGACAACACCTCTCTGCGCCTCGAAAGCCTCACGGACTTCGGCCCGGTGGACCTGAACACGCAGGCAAATCTTCGCTTCGAGATGACCAACCCCGGTTTTCAGGGCATTGAAATCACGGAGATCACGGTATCGGACACCTCCAGCGCGAATCCGATCACCGCGCTTCATTCGCTCGTCCCACCCTTCACGATCAACGCACAAGGAGGCATTTTCGGATCCCTCTTTGCCCGAATCACACCCACCACCGTCGGCGACTTCCAGAACACGGTCATTGTCCGCACCGATGGGCCGATCCCTTTCGACGAATTCCGCTTCACGGTCTACGGCCAGGGTGTTGACCTTGGAGGGGCGCCCGTGCCGCAGATGAGCTTTTTCGCGGGCGGCCAATTCATCACGCCCTCGAACAACACGTCCAGTTTTGGCGGGTCCATCAACGACACGCAGATCCCGGTCGTTCACCGCATCACGAACATCGGCGGTCCCACCCTTACCATAAGCCCGCCGAACTTTTCCGGTGACGCTGCCGCCGACCTGAGCGTGCAGGGCTTCTCCTCACCCGTCTCGCTCGACCCTCTGGAAACCTTCGAGTTCACTTTGATTGCCGATCCCTCGCAGGCCGGGAACCGTCAGGCCACGGTGAACATCCCCACGAACACGGCCGGCAGCCCCTTCACGTTCACGGTCAACGTCAGCGGGATCAACCGACCGCCGGACCGCGCGGAAGCCATCGTCGATGGCGAAGGCGGGGATCCTTTCTTCGTTCTGGGAATCGAACCCGGTGATGAGCCGAGTTCACGGTTCAACCGGATCAGCAACGGCGGACGCGCCCCCCTCCTCATCAATTCCATCACGACCGACTCGCCATTCTTCCGGGTGGAAGACATACCGGAGTCGATCAACGCATGGAGCGGATCCGGTAATTTCCCCAGCGAGCAATTCAGGATCGTTTTTGACCCCGCACCGAACGCACCGGGCGAAACCTATTCCACGACGGTCAGCATCGAAACCAACGATCCCGATCGACCCATCGTGACCATCGAAGTGTTTTCCAGCCTCATTGACGTGTCGCGGCTCCCCTACGTCGCGAATTTCTTCGCCGGCCCGAACGAAGGCGAGTTCACCGTTTGGTGGCATGCTTTCCAAGGGTTGCGCCACCACTTTCAACGGTCGAATACCCTCGGAGGATGGCAGAACGCCTTCAGCAGTCCATCCTTTGGCAACATCCGCGGAGTTGAGCAGACATTCGAAGCCGACGAAAACGCAGGACGCCTCTACATTCGGCTGAACAAGGTACCTGAATAAAGACGCGGAAGACTACCGCGGTTTCTGCGTGCCGGAATCCGTCACCAACTCCCGCTGGACGTAGGCTTTTTCCTTCGCATTCGCGATCGCTTCCTCCGCGGAAATGGCATTCATGCGGGCGAGGTAGATGAGACTGTCATCCATCGTGTGCATGCCGTCCTTGGAACTGATTTGGATCAACCCCGGCAACTGCGCAAACTTCTGATCGCGGATGACCGACGCGATGGGGTGCGTGTTTTTCATGATCTCACTCGCGAGCACGCGGCCTTTGCCGGATTTGGCGGGTAAGAGGCGTTGGGAAACGATGCCCACCAGAGCGTTCGCGAGTTGCGTGATGACCTGAGGTTGCTGTTCAGCGGGAAAGACGTCGATGAGCCGGTCCAACGTCTTCGGCGCGTCCATCGTGTGTACGGTGCTGATGACAAGGTGACCGGTTTCCGCCGCCGTGATTGCCGTGCGGATCGTCTCAAGGTCGCGCATTTCGCTCACGACGATGACATCCGGGTCCTGTCGTAAGGAAGCGCGAAGCGCATCGCTGAAGCTGTGGCTGTCATTCCCAACCTCACGTTGCTTCACCAATCCATAACTGTGATCAAAGACAAACTCGATCGGATCTTCAATGGTAATGATGACGCATGACCGCTCTTCGGAAATTTTCTTGATCATCGAGGCAATGGTCGTCGATTTCCCCGAACCAGTGATTCCCGTCACAAGAACCAGCCCCTGACGCGCTTTGCAAAGATCCTTCACAGGATCTCCATGACCGAGCTTCTCTAAACTCGGAACCTCCTCCGAAATGTAACGGAACGAGGCTTCCACACATCGGCGCGCGTAATGGGCATTCCCCCGGTATCGACCCGTGCCTTCGACTTCCAGCGCAAAATCGAGTTCCAGTTCCTCTTCCAGCCGTGCCCTCTGAGCCTCGGTAAGAATTCCAAAAACCAGATCCTTCGAGATCTCGGCGGTGACGTCGTATTCATCGAGCGGATGGAGAACGCCATCGACTCGGGCTGCCGGCGGCGCGCCGACCGCGACGTGAACGTCCGAGGCGCCCAGCGTCCGGGCTTTGCGCAAATAATCGACGAGATCGGGAGTTGAGGCCATGACCCCCACTTTGGACGCGTTCAGGAAAAAATGCGATGGCCAATCCTTGGGATTCCCGTGTAGCATCCGTTCCATGTTTCGAAGTCTCGCTATCCTCCTCGCCTGCATTCCTCCGGCGCTTGCCGCAGACAAGCCCAACATCATCCTCATCCTCGCCGACGATCACCGCTACGACTGCGTCGGCGTCGCCGGGCATCCGTGGATCGAAACCCCGCACCTCGATCGCATGGCGGAGGAAGGTGTTTATTTCCCGAAAGCCATCGTCACGACATCCCTCTGTTCGCCCAGTCGCGCATCCATTCTCACCGGACTCTACACGCACAACCATCAGGTTTCCGACAACTACAACCCCGTCGATCCCGATCTCCTGTTCTTTCCCCAGCTTCTACAAAAGGAAGGCTACGAAACCGCCTTCATTGGCAAGTGGCACATGGGCGACGTCGATGACCCGCAACGCGGCTTTGACCACTGGGCCGCGTTCAAGGGACAGGGCACGTATTGGCCGGACGGTCGCGGCACTCTGCGAGAAGTTCCGCAGACGAGCTACGATGGATTCAACATCAACGGCGAGCGCGTTCCGCAAAAGGGCTACATCACCGACGAACTCACCGACTACGCGACGGATTGGCTAACAAACCGACAAACCGAAAAGCCCTACTTTCTCTACGTCTCGCACAAAGGCGTCCACTCCGACTTCGTCCCCGCCGACCGCCACCTCGGTCGCTACACCGACAAGCCGTTTCCCGAGCCACCGACGATGGCCGACACGGAGGAAAACTACGGCACCCGCCCCCGCTGGCTAAAAGACCAGCGCAACAGCCGCCACGGCATGGAATTCGGCTACAATCTCGACAACTTCGACGTAAAGGCCTACTACCGCCGCTATTGCGAAGCCGTCCTCGCGCTCGACGACTCGGTTGGCGGCATTCTGAAGTGGCTTGAGGAAAACGACGAACTCGAAAACACGCTGGTCGTTTACATGGGCGACAACGGGTTCCAATTCGGCGACCACGGGCTGATCGACAAGCGCGTCGCCTACGGTTCCTCCATTCGCGTGCCGCTGCTCGCGCTTTGTCCCTCGCTTTTTTCTCCCGGCACCGTTGTTGAACGTACGGTCGCAAATATCGACATCGCCCCCACCCTCCTCGAGGCCGCCGGAGTAGCCGCGCCGGAGAATATGGACGGCGTGAGCTTCCTGCCGCTGGCCAAAGGCGAAGAGATTCCCTTCCGCGAGGAGGTGCTCTACGAGTATTTCTGGGAGCCGAATTACCCGCAAACTCCGACGATGCACGCGCTCGTCACCGACGACTACAAATACATCCGCTACCATGGGGTTTGGGACACCGATGAGCTTTTCGATCTGCAGAAAGACCCTTACGAAACCACTAATCTAGCCGGCGACCCCGCACAGGAATCACGCGTCATTGAAATGAATGCTCGCCTGCATCAACTCTTGGAGGAAACCCACGGGACGAACATGCCGCTGAAACCTGACCGCGGGAACCGCTTCCCCTGGCGCCACCCGGAACGCTCCACTCCCGGCGAATTCCCCGAGCGCTGGTTCCAGAAAAACGAGCCTCCGTTCAAGCCGTTTCCGTGAAAGATCGCTTCGCGGGATTCCTCCGCCTGCTTTGGCAATGTCGCCACCGCACGGAACGAGTGTGGTGGGTGTGCTTGTTAGTAGCGATCGCCGCAGTCGTCGTCTTTCTCGTTTCGACGGGAGATAATTGGCGATTTGCCGTCGCCGAACGCACCGAGAAAGGCCGTGCCGTTGGTCTCGAACACGAAGTCCGGACGCTCCTTTGGCACATCGCTTTCGCCAATCTCCTCGTCCTTGCCGGACTATTCCTTTCGCGCCGTTGGTGGGTCGGCGACAACACTTCGCTTCAGACAAAGCCAGCCATCCACGCCAACCGCTGGTTTTGGATTGGACTTCTCGTCATCGTCGTTTTCGGTGCGGGCATTCGCTGGCCACGCATGGGTCTCAGCCTCTACAACGATGAGGAGTACACTTTCCGTCGCTTTGTCGCGGGGCAATTCAAGGACGGCGAGTGGAAGCAGGTGTCTTGGGAAAGGACAGCATTCTTCAACAAGGCGGGAAACAACGGCATCCCCTACAGCCTGCTCGCGCGCCTTTGTTACGACGCGACCGATCCGGTCGAAGGGGAAGTGCGGGAGATTCCGCTCCGGCTTCCAGCCTACCTCGCAGGCGTTCTTTCCATCGCCGTCATCGGTATCCTCGGAGTGCAATGCGGCTCCACTTTCACCGGCCTCATGGCTGCGGCCTTCACGGCACTGCATCCCTGGCATATCCGTTATTCGACCGAGGCGCGTGCTTATGGACTTGTCCTGCTTTTTGCGGCGCTCGCTCTTCTCGCCCTCTATCTCGCCCTCCAGCGAAAGGAATGGCGCTGGTGGATTCTCTTCGCTTTCGCCCAGTTCGCCTACCTCTATGCCTACCCCGCGGCCATTTATCTCGCCGTCGGATTGAATCTGGTTGCCCTTGTCGCGTTGACTTGGAAGGACCGGGCGCGGATCCCCCGACTTCTCCTCGCCGGCCTGCTTTCAGTCATGCTCCTCGCGCAAACCTTCGGTCCCGCCGTGCCACAACTCCTAGAGGCCCTCGGCGACCGCGTCACCCTTCGCGGGGGCATCCCGGCATCATGGTGGGTCGATATCGGCTCGTATTTCAGCTTCGGCATGCCGTGGTTTAATCACGCTCCCGAAAGTTCAATCAACCCTGCGTTTGTTTCCGCTCCCGCTTTTGCCTTCATCGGGCTTGCTTTCGTTCTTGCTTTGGTCGTCTTCGGTAGCTTTCAACTGATCAGGAACGGGCTGGCTGGTGCCGTCCTCGTCATTGGATCATTGCTTTCGGTTCCGCTCGCTTGGCTTCACTGCACGATCAGCGGCAACATCCTTCATTTCTGGTATGTCATCTTCGCCTTGCCTTTCGTGATTCTGGTGTTCGCCCGCGGTCTGCCATTGAGCGGTCGGTTTGCGATGCCCATCACAGTCATCGCGTTCGGTTCGTGGCTCCTGGTCAGCCAGATTCCACTCCGAAAATATCTCGCGCATCCCAAGGAAGACTTCCGCGAGGTGATCACTGAAATGCGCGGGGCGGTGCATCCGCAATACACGAACGCCGGCAGCACGCTCACAGCAGGGTTCTGGACCGAAGCAGGGGTTTACGACCCGGAACTTCTACCGATTTTCACGGCCGCGGAGTTCGAAGACTGGCTTGCCGACGCGCAAAAGGCCGAAGCCGCCTACGTCACCTTCGCCAGACGCGGACAGGCCTTGGGCACCCATGGTGAAATCATCGAACGACTCGAGAATTCCGGCGAATTTCAACTCGTAAGGAAGATTCCCGGATTGGAAAACGACGACTACAATCACTTCATTTTCCGCCTCAACCAGAACTCCGAGGCTGCTAATTCTCCACGCTGACCGAGCCGCGATGGTAATAGCGCGGAAAGAGAATGCGCTGATCAATAATCGGTTCTCCCGTTTCATCCACAGGAGTCATCGACACCACCTCCACCAATTCCTTGGCATCATCGAGCGTCGTTTCCTCTTTCCGATTCAACTCACCCGCCAGGAGAAAGCGACCTTGATCCGGAAACTCTCCGGTGAAAGGGGCAATGCAAGACGTGAGCAGGCTACCGCGGCTTGGACCGCTGACATGCCGCGGGAAAAAGATCACGCGTTCGTAACCGCGCGACTCAAACGATCGCGACCAATGCCCCCCATCTTCATGCGGTCCGAAGACCGCCTGGTATCCTGTCATCTCGACGTCGGCAACCACCATGGAGGAATCGTCTTTCACTTCTTCAGCGACCTTATCTGCCAGCGATACAGGATCTTGTTCCGGTGTGAATGCCCGGACAGCGATGAGCGCGAAACCAACGACGAGCATCGCCAATTGCATCGACGCCACCGGCACCCAGAACGGTCGACCCGCATCTCGCCTTTCGGAAATTCGCCGGTATTCCCCACGTGCGGCGAGGAAGAAGGGCAATACGAGGAGAAAATGAGCGGCCCAGAAAACAATGATCGATCCGCGGTTCACCCCGAAATTCCCCACCATCGCATTCATCAACGCTGCTCCGATGAGCATCGCCGCCAACACCGCGATCCCCGACCAGCGCATCCGGCGGAAAATCAACGTCGCCGCCGGCAAACCGAGAATTGGCAGCAAGAAAATAAATCGGGCATCGAATCGCAAGACCGCCCAAATAGCCGGGATCGCGAGCAGCCACAGAGGATTCTGCCGACGGATTGAGGCCCATCCCGCCGCCATACCGACGACAACGAGCATCCAGGCAATCTCCCAAGCGTCATCGGGAACATAGAACCAGAAATGCTCGATAAAGGCCGAGCCAACCCGTTGGAGATACCCAAGCGGATCGGCCATCACCGCGGCCGCAAACTTCTGATTAAAGTAGTGAACCCTGCCCGCCACGTCGTCGCGGGCCAACCCTGCGGCATCCGCCTCCAGTTCCTGCGCCGCATTCCAGCCGTTCTCGTCTCCCGATTGCCCCTTCGCCATCGCGTAGAGAAGCGTGCCGCTGTTCGTCGAGAGTGACCATGTATTGAATTCGATTTTCTGACGCAAACACCATGGGAAGAGAACGACGAAGGCACCCAACATAAAAACCGCTGCCGCCTGTATCGCGCCACTCCAGTTCCATGATCTTCGGCACAGCGGCACGAACACTAACAAAGCTTCCAAAACGCCGATTCCAAACAAAGCAAACGGTCGGCTCAAGTTGGAAAGAGCGAGAAGTAATCCACCAAAGAACAACCATCGCAGCTGGTGTCTCTCAATCCCGACAACAAGGACGTAAAGCGCCGGAACCATCAACGCCATGGCCAGCGTTTCCGTGAGTGGCCGATGCACCGCAAACCCGAACTCCGGATTGAGCAGAAACCACAACGCCAAGGCGAGGCCACCGATCGATCCGGCGAGTTTTTGGCCCAGCAGCCAAGCGAATCCGACGGTTGATGCCCACAAGAAAACACTGCTCCACTTCGCCACCATCAAGTGATCGCCAAAGACAGAAAACGCAGACGCAAGAAAGATCGCATAGAGCGGCCGATGCCCACGGAAGGCGCCTTGGAAACCATTTCCTTCCTTCATGTTCACCGCCGTTTCGCACCAACCGAGCGAGTCACTGTAGGGGATTCCATTGACGACCTGAAATCCGTCACTCCCCCCGTTGCCAGACCACAAAAACCAACCACCGATCACGACCGTGACCGAAAATAAACTCCACGCAACAATTCCCGGCGCGGGAAGCCAATCACGCATCTCCATTCGCTTCTCTTTACGTTTACCGCGCGTTGCCAACCACATGGTTATCAACGCGAGGCCAAAAACCCCAAACAGGATACCATCTTTCGGCTCCACACCAATTCGCAACGTGTATTGCCGTTCGTTATCTACCGGAGAGGTCCGGTCGGAAGAGGTAAAGTAGATATACTTGTCACGAATTCGATATCGCCCTCCACCGTCACTTTCGACCACCCTGCGAACCGATTTCATGCGATAGGGCAATGCCTTCCCGTCCTCCAGCAAAACCGCAGTCTGAAGATACTCGCTACCTCGCCACTTCTTCGGAATCAAGATCCGACCACCGACTTCATTCGGCTTATCCACTTCCAACTCAACGGTCTTTTTCCACGGCACACCCGTGGCCGCCTGAACAAAGAGCAAAACACTAACAAAGCAGCAAAAAACAGCCGCAACCATCCACCAAACGGAGTTTGGGGAAAAGGTCTTTATTTTCGTAAAATCCCACCGCACGGCGTTGATCCTGACCTGCAATTCAGGAAAGGCAAGTCTTCTCGACACTGTCTTTCTTGACCTATTCGCTCGGTCCAATTACACCTTCCGACATGCGCACACCCATCATCGCCGCGAACTGGAAAATGAACAAAGGGCCCTCGGAGGCCGCAGACTTTGTGAATAATTATTTAAAAACTCCTCCAGATGTGAACAAGTGCGACGTCGTGATCGCCGCTCCTTTTGTTTCACTCGCCGCGACCGCAGAGGCAGTTTCCGGCAGTTCGCTGAAACTCAGTGCGCAGAACATGTACTTTGAGGAAAACGGAGCATTCACCGGAGAGGTCAGTCCGGGGATGTTGTTGGAGTTGAATTGTGAATATGTCATCATCGGTCACAGCGAACGCCGTGCGATTTTTGGCGAGGACGACGCACTCCTAAATAAGAAAGTGGCCAAAGCTCACGAAGTCGGACTCAAACCCATTTTTTGTATCGGTGAAACGCTGGAAGAACGCGATGGCGGCCAGCTTGAGTCGGTCATTAAAAGGCAGGTCGAGGAAGGCCTGAAGGGAATCGATCCCGCGAAGATGCCGGAAACCGTCGTCGCTTACGAACCCGTCTGGGCCATCGGAACCGGTCGGACCGCCACCCCGGAACAAGCGCAGGAGGCCCAAGCCTTCGTCCGCTCCGTTCTGGCGGGCGTTTTCGGCGAAGAGATCTCCGATCAAATCCGGATTCAATATGGTGGCAGCGTAAAACCCGGAAATGCCGCCGAACTTCTCGGCCAGCCCGATATCGACGGTGCCCTCGTCGGTGGCGCAAGCCTTGAACCTGAAAGCTTTGCGGGCATCGTCGCCGCCGCCTGATCGGCGGAAGAGCCACGGCGTTTCGAAAGCGACGGCATTCCGCGCTTTCTGTCCACTCGTTGTGGAAATTATGGAGGAGATCCAAGTGACCGGGAAACCGCAAAATCCGGTGGCATCACTCCCGAAGTTTAAAGGGAGTCTGTTTTGCACTTTCATGCAAAACAGACTGATTCGTTGGTCGCTTTTTCTGAAAAACTGCGATATAGAAACGGGTTACTTCACGAAAATCGCGGCGGATTGGTGCTACCTACCAGTCTAATCTCGCTCAAAAACCTCCCACCTACCATCAAGATGAAATCCCCCCTTTCTTCTCGTCGAGGGTTCTCTGGCGTACTCAAACTCTCAGCACGGACCCATCGAATTAGATCTGTTGGCTACCTTGCCATTTTGACCACTGTTTTTGGATTCAGTCATT
Source organism: Verrucomicrobiota bacterium (assembly GCA_039192745.1). Classification (GTDB taxonomy): domain Bacteria; phylum Verrucomicrobiota; class Verrucomicrobiia; order Verrucomicrobiales; family DEV007; genus JBCCWV01. The sequence goes on from JBCCWV010000043.1 coordinate 12,663, forward strand.
TGCAGGCTCAGGAAACATGAGTCGGCTCTATCGCGAGCTCCGTCGCCGGAGCAGGAGACTGGAACGAACCTGGTAACTGGAGCGGCAGCAATGTTCCCAACGGTGTAAATGCCCTTATCAATTCCATTCCGGCTAACATTGCCACCATTTTTTCCGACCCACCATCCTCGCCCAACGACATCCGCATTAGCGACGGCGCCTCCGGAGGAAACCCAGGACGTCTCGATCACCGTTCAGGTTCCGTGACGACCAACGGTGGAGCATGGAGCTTTGTCGGTGCTGATCTTGTAACCAGCGATGGCACTTACAACCTCGCTGACACGGGAACGATCGACGGTTCAACACTCTCCGGTTTTGGACAAGGAACAGGGAACATGACGATGACTCGGCTTTACATAGGGTTCAAAGCCAGCGGCACAGTCAACGTCAACACCACCGGCACATTGCAGATCAACGACGAGCTGAATATGGGCAACACCGACAATCAACCCGGTCTGACCTCAAAAGCCGTGCTAAATATTGATTCCGGCACCGTCAACAGCAGCGGTTTCACGCTTGTCGGAAACAGCGACACCGGAGCGGCAACAACCGGAACAGCGACCATCAACATCGCCGGAGGGTCCTTCACTTCAGGCGGAGCAATGGTCGTCGGGCAAAACACGGATGGCATTGGAGTTATCAACCTTATGGACGGAGTCCTCAACGTTGGGGGGAATTTCCAAATCGGTCAGAATCTCGGCGGCGACGGCACCCTAAACATGTCGGGCGGTGCGCTGAATTTGACTTCGGAGATGTGGTTCGGCGATAATGAAGGAAGTGGAGCATTCAATCTTTCCGGAGGCACAGTCACAGCCAACTCATGGGTGACTATCGGTCGAGCAAACGGCACTGCAGTCGCGAATCAAACTGGCGGCACTCTGATCTTCAACGATCCAGGAGATGGCCGAAGCCTCCTTGTTGGTCAAGCGGGGCAAGGCACCTGGAATCTCGACGCAGGGTTGGTTGATGTCCAAACCGGCCTCACTGAAGTCGGCGAAAGCAATATCGGCGTTCTCAATCTCAATGGGGGGCAGTGGAATTCCCCCGACTTCCTTGTCGCTGAGTTCGGTAGTGCAGACGGCACTATGAACCTCAACGGCGGAATTCTACAAACCGCAAGCATCCGGGGCGGTGACGGAGTTTCCACAATCAACTTCAACGGAAGCCAAGTGATAGCCACAGCAGGGTCCGATACCTTCCTCGACAACATCGATACCGTCGAAATCTTCCCCGGCGGCATGAATGTCGACACCAACGGCTTCGACCTCTCCGGCGCCGCCACCATCTCAAGCACCGTCTTCGGCACGGTGACAAAAACCGGCGAAGGCACCCTCGACCTTCTTGGCGCCAACACCTACGTCGCCAACCATTCCGTCAACGGGGGCACCCTCGGCGTAGCTGGAATCTTCGGAGGCCACAACTACGGCAACTTCGACGTCACCACGAATGCGGGCATGAAGGTGACCACCCCGTTCCTCGACGACCAGGCGACCGCCGGCACGGTCGATTATGAAGGCGACGGAAATCTCGACTTCGATTTCGGAAACCTCTTGGGCAACCTCCCCTTCGCCACGCCCCTTCACGTCACTGCCACAGCCGGAGAGGGATTGGATGGCGGAGACCTCTGGTCCGCCGGTGTGACTGCCGCAGACATCAATGGCGACGGCAAGCTTGACCTCTACATCAACAATTACATGCAGCCCAATCAGCTCTTCCTGAACATGGGCAAGGGAGAGAACGGCGCTCCGGTCCACTTTCGGGAATGCGCGAAGGAGGCGGGCCTCGACGTCATCGACTGCTCTCACAGTGCAGGCTTCGCCGACTACGACGGTGATGGCAGACTCGACGTCTACCTCCTCACCAATCGCATCGAAGATCCCGATGGCACTCCGAGCGAAATGCCCATCGTCGAAGGCTCCCTCAGCCCGAACACACTTCCGACAGTCTTGCCTGAGAAAGAGAAAATGTATCACGTCTGGAGATTCGATGCCGACAACTGGGGCACCGAAGCCATCGGCTCTGCCGACTACCTCTTCCGCCAAACAGGCGTCACCAAAGACGGTGTTCCCCTCTTTGAAAACACGACAGAAAAAGCAGGCATTTCCGGCATGGGAGACGGCCTTTCCCTCACTTGGTGGGACCCGGACGCCGACGGCGATCCTGATCTCTACGTGGCCAACGATTTCATCTCTGCGGACTGTTGGTACCGCAACAACGGCGATGGCACATTTACCGACATCATCGCTGATCGTGTTCCCCACACGCCTTGGTTCAGCATGGGTGCCGACTTCGGCGACGTAAATGGCGACGGCCAGCTCGATCTCCTCGTCGCCGACATGAGCGCGACCTCGCACTTCAAGTCGAAAACCACGATGGGCATCATGGGCGGCATGAGCTTGAAACGATCCTACTACGACCGCCCACCGCAACTCATGCGGAACATGCTCTATCTTAGCAACGGGACAGACCGCTACGAAGAAGGCGCATACTCCTACAAGGTCTCAAGCACAGACTGGACATGGGCCGTCAAATTCGCCGACTACGACCTCGACGGCTGGCAGGACGTTTACTTCACCAACGGCATCTCCCGCCACATGAACGATAGCGATATTACCGTCACTCAGGATATGCTCATCGGAAAACACATGTTCGAATTCTGGAAGGAAGGAGAAATGCGCAAGGAACTCAACCGCGCTTACAGAAACAAAAAAGGCGAGAAGTTCGATGAAGTTTCCAAAGACTGGGGCATCGACCACATGGGCGTCAGCTACGGGTCTGCCCTTGGCGACCTCGACTTGGACGGCGATCCCGATCTCGTGACCGTCAACCTTGAGGAGCCACAGTCGATCTACATCAACAATTCAAACAACCCTAACCGCATCGCCGTCAGACTCCGTGGCCACGGCGCCAACACCGATGCCCTCAACGCCACCGTCCGCATCCGCACCGCCGCAGGCGAACAGATCCGCCATCTCTCTCCCCTTTCCGGTTACCTCTCCTGCAACGAGCCTACCCTTCTCTTCGGACTCGGCGACGAAGACACCGTGAAAGAGCTTTCCGTGCATTGGCCACATGGAGGAGTAACAACTTACAACGACCTTACTGCCGGACACCAATACACCATCGTCCAAGACCAAAACTCGACGACTCCCACCGAGGAGCAACCTGACGAGCAACCATCGCTCACCCACTTTGTCGAAAGCCCCACCTTTTCCTCGCTCACTCATTCCGACGCCGGCTGGGAGAACGACTTCATCCGCCCGAACCAATCCCTCCTTCCCTGGGCGCTTTCACAGCTCGGCCCCACCATCGCCAGCGCGGACATCGACGGCGATGGTGACACCGATTTCTTCATTGGCAGCGCCGCCGGCGAACTCGCCCGACTTCGCATCAACCAAGGCGATGGCCGCTTCACATCGAAATGGGTCACCGCCTTTGCCAAGGACAAGTCTTGTGAAGACGCTGCCGCCGTGTTCTTCGACGCGGATGGGGATGAAGACGCGGACTTGTTCGTCGTCGGCGGAAGCAATGACTTTGAACCCGGCTCCAGCGAGAACCGCGACCGACTTTACCTGAACGACGGCAAGGGCGGATTCGAAGCCGCGCCTGAAGGCAGTATTCCCGCCGACAGCCTCGTCGGTTCCGCGGTCTCTGCCGCCGACTTCGATCGTGACGGCGATCTTGATTTGTTCGTCGGCACTCGCGTCAAACCTTGGGACTACCCGATTTCTGAGACAAGCCGTCTTCTCATCAACCATTCGAAAGACGGAGTTCCGTCATTCGCCGACGCCTCCCCGGACATGATGCCCGCATTGGATCAGCTCGGCCTCGTCACCGCCGCCACCGCAGTCGATATCGACCGCGACGGCTGGGTCGATCTCCTGACCGCTTCCGAATGGGGTCCGGTCCGTGTTTTCCTCAACAAGGAGGGTAAATTCGTCAATCAGGAGGAACACGGTGACATCGGCAGAGCGACCGGCTTCTGGAACAGTCTCGCCGTCATCGATATCGATCACGACGGCGACCTTGACATCGCCGCCGGAAACATGGGACTCAATACAAAATACAAACAACCCCAACCCGGCAAACCGCACCTCGCCTACTACGGAGACTTCGACGGCAACGGCTGCAATATCGTCGAAGTCAAACGCGAGGGTGATATGCTCTATCCGGAGCGAGGCCGAAGCTGCTCATCGAATGCCATGCCCTTCATTCAAGAGAAGTTCGGCACCTTCAAGGAATTCGCCGTCGCCAGCCTCGAGGATATCTATACCGAAGAAAAACTGACCGAAGCCGACCGATACTCTGTCAGCGAATTTCAAAGCGGATGGTTCGTCAACGAAGGTGACGGCACGTTCACCTTCAAGGCACTTCCACGCGCCGCCCAAATCGCTCCCATCTTCGGGATGTCGGCAGGCGACTTTACCGGCGACGGCCATCCCGACCTCGTCACTTGCGGCAACTTCCTTCGCGGGCCACAGATCGAAACCGGTCCTTTCGGCGGCGGCGTCGGAATGATGCTCGTCGGCGACGGCAAAGGCAACTTCAGCCCCAAATCCCCATCCGAAAGTGGCATCGTGCTTTCGATGGACCATCGAGCATTGGTTAGAATAGAACTCAATGGTGACGGACGGCCCGACTTCCTCGCGTCCACCAACGACGGCCCCCTCAAAGGTCTCGTTCAACCCGCCACCGCCAACGGAGAAAACCAATGGCTCGCCGTCCGCCTCCCTCATCACCGCGCCGCCGGTGCCACCGTGACATTCACCCGCGAAGGAAACCCCAGTCAAACTGTCGCGCTCCCTGCGGGCGGCGGATACTGGAGCCAGGAAGACAGCGTCGCATGGTTCGGTCTCGGCGAAGCCCCCGGCGATAGCGGACAAATCGAAATCCACTGGCCTGATGGAAAACAATCAAGTCATGATTGGACCGATAAAGAGCCTGTCATTTTCATAGCCGCAGAGTAACGGTCACTGGTCATGCGACGCCTATCCATCGGACTGTTCATCGCGGCGTTGATCGCCTTCATTGGCAACGCGGCCGCGCAGACAGGCGGACCTGAAGTTCCCTTGTCGCAAAAGGAAGCCATCGAAGCAGCCACACAGGGCGACCTCACCAAAGCTCTTGAGTTACTAAAGAACGCTGCCGCCTCCGGCGACGCCGACGCCAACCTTGGGATCGCCGAGTTTTACCGAACCGGTGCCGGTGTAGAGGCCTCGCTAACCGAAGCTCTCCCCTATTACGAAGCCGCCGCGGACGGAGGCAACGCGACTGCCCTCCTTCGTCTCGGCGAAATCTTTCTACTGGGTGCTGACGGCATCGAAAAAGACGAGGATCGCGGGAAGTTCTACTTCGAAGCCTCCGCCGATGCCGGAGACGCACGCGCCTCGAACGTCCTTGGCCAACTTGTCGAACAACAAGCCAACGAAGCCGATGCCTTGCCTGACCGAGAACGTCTTTTCGAACGAGCCCGCGCTCACTTCCTAAAGGGAGCCGAAGCAGGAATCCCCGATTCACAGTTTTTCTACGCACGCCTTCTGGCCAACGGCCAAGGCGGAACCAAGGACATCCCTGCGGCCATGGAGTGGCTCGAAAAATCAGCCCTTTCCGGAAACGCCCGTGCCATGAGTGACCTCGGCACCCGCTACCAGGAAGGGAATGGTGTCGAAACCAACATGGCTGCCGCCCTCGGATGGTTCCTCGCCGGAGCCGAGCGCGGCTCTCTGCCCGCCATGACCAATCTCGGGCTTTGCTACGCAAACGGATTCGGCGTCCCACAGAACTTCGACCGCGCTGGAACGTGGTATTCGAAAGCCAGCAAGCAAAACTACGCCCCCGCCCAATTTCTGATTGGCCAGCTTTTTGAAAACGGACAAGGGACGGAGAAAAATCCCGTCTTCGCCTACGTGAACTACCACCGCGCCGCCGCAAACGGATTCACCGCCGCCGCCGCTCCCCGCGATGCGCTTGCTAAAGAACTTACTCCGGAACAACTCGCCGAAGCGGATAAGATACTGAAGCCCGGAGCTATCGAGGGAGAATAAATTCGATCACTCGGGCAAGCGAATCCGCTCCACCAGTTTGCGAACTTCCTCCGGCGGGGGCGGCGTGAACTTGGTAATGACCAAAGTCACCACGAGATTCAACACCATTCCCACCGTCCCGATACCCTCCGGCGAAATGCCAAGAAACCAGTTCTCTTCCGAGTTCGCCGACGGATTGATGAATTTGAAATAGACGATGTAAAGCGCGGTGAAGGCAATGCCCACGATCATTCCACTGATCGCTCCCTCCTTCGTCACCCGCTTCGAAAAGATCCCGAGAATGATGGCGGGGAAGAAGGAAGATGCGGCGAGTCCGAACGCGAATGCAACAACCTGCGCGACAAATCCCGGAGGATTCATCCCAAAATAACCCGCGATGACCACCGCCACTCCGGCGCCAATCCGCGCCAGTTTCAACTCGTCCTTGTCGCTGAGTTCCGGTTTGAACGTTTTCTTCACGAGGTCGTGGGCGAAGGCCGTCGAAATCACGAGAAGCAATCCAGCCGCTGTCGACAAAGCCGCGGCTAAACCACCGGCTGCGACAAGCCCAATGACCCATGTGGGCAAGCCAGCGATCTCCGGATTGGCCAGCACCATGATATCTCGGTCAACCAACAGTTCGTTCTCGTTGTCAGTTGGCGCATTGAGAACAAGACGCTGTCCATGCGGCCCACGCTTGCCCTCGGTCAGTTCAAATCTGGGCTTCAGCTTCGTGTCTCCCGCCGAGATCTCAAAGGGTGAGCCGCTGAGGTAATTGATCCGACCGTCGCCGTTCTTGTCCAGCCACGCGACAAGCCCCGTTTCTTCCCAATTCTTGAACCACGAAGGTGCGTCCTTGTAGGCAGTTCCAGAAATCGTATCAATCATGTTGGTCCGTGCGAAAACCGCCACCGACGGCGCCGCTGTGTAGAGGATGGCTATGAAAAGCAACGCCCAGAAAGCAGATGTTCGCGCCGCCTTCACCTTTTTTACCGTGTAAAACCGGACAATCACGTGCGGCAGTCCCGCCGTCCCAAACATGAGAGCAGCCGTGATACAAAAGAGATTGATCGTTGTGAGCCCGCCACTGGTATAGGGCGTGAAGCCCAGTTGCTCCGTCAATCCGTCCAGTCGATCAAGAATGAATTGACCCGAATCCTTATATTCACCGCCAAACCCGAGCTGAGGGATTGGGTTGCCCGCGAATTGGAAGGAAATGAAAAACGCAGGCACCATGAAGGCGAAAATGAGCACGCAATACTGGGCCACCTGCGTGTAGGTGATGCCCTTCATTCCGCCCATGACCGCGTAGAAAAAGACAATCAGCATCCCGATGGCCACACCGAGGTTCACATCAACCTTGAGGAAGCGGGCGAAAACAATACCGACTCCCTGCATTTGCCCGCAGACATAAGTAAAGGAAATGAAGATCGCGCAGATGATCGCAACCACACGGGCCGTCCCCGAATAATAGCGATCGCCGACAAAATCAGGCACCGTGAACTTGCCGAATTTCCGCAAATACGGAGCTAGCAACAACGCAAGCAGAACATATCCCCCCGTCCAACCCATTAGATAACGTGACCCGTCGCGCCCGGAAAAAGCAATGATTCCCGCCATCGAAATGAACGAAGCCGCCGACATCCAGTCCGCCGCCGTCGCCATGCCGTTGGCAACGGCCGGAACCCCTTTGCCTGCCACGAAAAATTCGCTCGTAGATGAAGCACGCGACCAAACGGCGATGCCAATATAGAGAATGAACGTCGCGAGGACGATCCCGAGAGTCCACTGCTGAATCGGATCCATGGTTCAGATATCGAAGTCCGTGCCCTCTTCCTCGTGCGCTACTTCCTTGTCGATTCGGTTCATGCCGATGACGTAAACCGCAATCAGGACAACAAAGACAAAGATGCTCCCCTGCTGGGCAAACCAGAACCCGAGTTTGAACCCCGTCCCGGGGATACGGAATTGATCCAACCAATCAACGAAGAGGATTCCGCAGCCGTAGGAGACCAGAAACCAGATCGCGAGCAGGATCGACACAAGCCGGACATTCCGGCGCCAGTAGTGGGCCGCCTTTTCAGGCGAGACTTCGCTTTCGGACATGAAAATGTGGGGGTTGGGTGAGGGAGGGAGTTACGCCATGCCGCGCCCGGCTGCAAAGGAGAATCTCGCGTTCAAGGCACGTCAGACCGCCGTTTTCCCTTGAAGGCGCGACGCAAAGGCCGTTTCTATCTCCCGTCCGCCTTCCGTCATGCCGAACGACTCTTCAGAACCAACTATTCCGTCCGATATCCTCTACGAAGGGCACAATGACCTTCCCAGCGAACCTCTCGTCATCGTTCCAAACCGCCTACTCAAAGAAGACATCGAAGCCATCTCCGCCATCCTTGCGGACCGTGAATGGGTCTTTGTCGTGGAAACAGGCAGCCCCATCGATGCACCCATCGCCGAATTCCTCGAATCCTCCGAGGTGGAGAAACTGGAATTCTCTCTCGATGCAAAGGAAGCGGAGAAGGAGCAGTTCGCCGATGCCGCTCATGCGGCCGCCGAAGAAGGCAAGTTCCTCTTTTTCGTCCCCTCCCGCGCGTCCGCCTTGCGGGCTATTCTCTCGCGAACCAAGCCGGGTGTTGTCCGATTCCTTGCGGAGTTGAACCTCCCGATTGCGCCGGTTTATATCGAGCGGCCTGCCGAGATCGCACTTGCCGTCGAGAAAGAGGGAGGACATTGCCGAACCGTATTCATTTTTGGCGATCTTGTTAGTGTAAGATCCAAGCACCGATTTCCATCCTATCAACAAAGCCTGCTCGAAGCTCGTGAAGTTGCATTCACGAAAGACCCCATTCTCGAAACAAGTCTGGCTTTTCTCCTACTCAAAGGTCTTCTCCAGCACTCGGGCACCACTCGCGTCATCGATGGACTCGACGGCAGCGAGATCGGATTCGACAAAATTCTGGCTGCTTCTCTTGCCCTGGCGAGCTACCTGAAAAAGGAAACGAACAAGGACCGTGTCGGCATCGTGCTTCCTCCCGGTAAAGGCGGACTCATCGCCAATCTCGGTGTGCTCTTCGCGGGGAAAGTGCCGGTGAATCTGAACTTCACTGCCTCCACCGAGGCCATCAATTCCGCCATCCGCCAAAGCGAACTCGATCGCATCATCTCCGCGGACAAATTCATCAGCAAGACCCCACGTTTCCCTTGGCCCCCCTCGAAGGAAGTCATTCTGCTCGAGAGACTTATTCCTAAGATCAAGAAGAGCGCCATTTTCTGGGGACTGATGTCGAAAATCCTTCCCGCGCCCGCCCTCGCCACTGCAGCCGGGATCTCAAAGAAAGGCGGCAACCGCGAAGCTGTCCTCCTCTTCACCAGCGGCAGCTCCGGCGAACCGAAAGGGGTCCCGCTCACCCACCGGAATCTTGTCGCCAACGTCAAACAGTTCGGCACGCCTCTCGAGGTGAGCGAAAACAGAAGCATCCTCGGATGCCTTCCCCTCTTCCACAGCCTCGGATGTACGGTCACCCTGTGGTTCCCCATCATCGAAGGATTCAACCTCATCACCTACCCAAGCCCATTGGAAACCGGCACGCTGGCTGAGCTCATTGAAAAGCACAAGGTGGTCCTCATGCTCGCCACACCCACCTTCCTTCGCGGCTACTTGCGAAAAGCCAAACCGGAACAGCTCACCTCGGTGCAACTACCCATCGTCGGCGCGGAAAAACTTCCCAAAGCGGTTGCGGAAAGCTTCAAGAATCGTTTCGGCACGAACGTCCTCGAAGGTTATGGCCTAACCGAGACCTCTCCCGTCACAAACGTCAATCTCCCCGACCCGCAAGCGGACAGCGACGATGTTCGCGTCGTTCCCAGTTATCGACTCGGCTCCGTTGGCCAAATGCTTCCCGGTGTTGCCGTCCGCATCACGGATCCGTCGTCTGGTGTCCAGCTCCCGCTCGACCAATCAGGTATGATCTGGTTCAAAGCCGCCAACGTGTTCCCCGGTTACCTGAAAATGCCGCGAAAAACCGAGGAGGTTATGAAGGACGGCTGGTTCTGCACCGGCGACATCGGTCGCGTCGATGAAGACGGCTTCCTCTACATCGAAGGCCGACTTTCCCGATTCTCCAAGATCGGCGGCGAGATGGTCCCGCACGAAAAAGTCGAGCAGGCAATCAACAATGCCCTCGGTGGCGGCGACGACGAGAGCGTCCGCAAATTCGCCATCGTCGGCGTCCCCGATGAGAAAAAGGGGGAAGCGCTTGTCCTTATCACAACGGAACCAATGAACGACCAAGCGATGATCGAACTGCGCTACGAGCTCCTCGACAAGGAAATCCCCGCCCTTTGGATTCCGCGCAAATCTGCCTACGTTGACGAAATTCCCGTCCTCTCTTCCGGCAAACTCGACATCCAGGGCTGCGTCGACATTGCCCTTTCGCGGTCCAAGAGCGAATGAGCAAAGTCGTCCTTCCGAAAGAGGAAGTCGATGGGCGGCTCCGCCAATGGCTGCTCGACGAGGGGGGCTCCGCTAGCTTTGAAAAGTTCTTCGAAACCGCACTCTACCATCCCGAGTTCGGTTATTACTCCAAAAATATCCGAACGGTTGGAAAACGCGGTGACTTTTCGACAAGCGCAAGTCTTGACCCTGCGTTAGCCAAAGCGATCGCCCAGTGGATCGTCAATACTTTGAAAGCAGGGCAGCCTGCTATCCGTAATGTGATCGAAGTCGGAGCCGGGGACGGAAGCCTCGCAAACTCCGTCATCCACTCCTTGCCTTGGCTTCAACGAAGACGCATGAGTTACCACATCGTCGATCGGTCCCTGCCCTTGCGGGAAAAACAGAAGGAGACGCTTCAAAAGCATGGTCGCGTGCGATGGCACGAATCCGTCAAAGACGCGCTCGACGACACAAATGGTCGCGCCGTAATTTTCTCTAACGAACTTGTCGATGCCTTTCCGCCGCGCCTTTTCCAGTGGATAGCCCCGGAAGGAAACTGGAACGAAGTCTCTATCGCTCTCGGTGAAAACGGGAACCTCCGCGAGACTCTGAACAAAGCAGATAATCCACCCTCCGCCGACCTTGCTTCCAGCTTTCGTGACGGACAACGCATCGAACGACATGACTCCTATTCCGACTGGCTCGATTCGTGGGTCAAAAATTGGACCGCTGGCGAAATGCTGACCATCGACTACGGCGATGACTTCCCCACGGTTTATCATCGCCGCCCCCAAGGTACCCTTCGCGGCTTCTTCCACCACGTCCGCATTGAGGCCGGACCAGAAATCTACACCCGTTTCGGCCACCACGATCTCACCGCCGACATCGATTTCACGGCCCTGACAAAACAACACACCAACGCCGGCCTAAAACGTCTCGCCGACGAAACCCAAGCCCAATTCATCACCCACTTCGCCCCAGAGAAAAAGACACCGCTCCCAGCAATCATCGAAGCAAGAAACGCCTTCCGCTGCCTAAGATTCGCCCCCACCCAGTAGAACAGGCTTCCAGCCTGTTCCCGCGCGCTAACCCACTCCCCCCAATTGTTACCCAAACTTCGCCAAATCAACTCCCTTTCCGCGCCCCCAATCCACGGACAAGAGTGCCCCTGCTACGCCACCGACACACCCGCCTTCACGCATCACCCCAGCCCCACCTCAGGCAAAACTCCCGTTCGACCATTCACTCAAACCTCTCCATCCCCTGCTCAACGTCCGACTGAATATCCACCGGCAACTCCTTACTCTCCTTCTTTGCCGCACTCGGCCCGGCCTGCTCCACCGGGAGAACATTGATATCCACATCCACCGGCACCGCACGCAATCCGGCAATGATTCGCTCCAACTGCTCAATCGTCGCATCCGCCAACGTCTGCGGTTTCGCATAAGAATCCCCCGTCGAAGAAATCGTTTCCCGAATATCCTCTAGTCCCTTCGTGAACGCCCCCATCGCACCAACAACACGCGACACGGGATCGGATTCACCGCCACCACCGAGAAGTTGATTGCGTTGAAACGTCTTTTTGATCTCCTCCCACCGCTCTGCTTCCTCCGGTGAAAGCAATCCTTCCATTTCCTTAAACTTCAAAAGGTTCGCCTCCGCACCCGTCGTCAGCGTTTGTGATTCGTTCTCATAGTGATCGACCACAATCGCGCGCACTTCTTCGTCCGTCATCAGCGGCACAATCTTCTCTGCGATGCGATTCATATTCCGGTAGCTACCCTGCAGTTTGAACGCTGGCTCCGTCCGGTATTCATCCTGCTGCGCCGCACTTCGAATGTATTCGAGATTCACCCGCAGAATCGTGTCGCGAACACCTAGAAGCTTGCCCACCACGTTGATCATTTCGTCGATCTCCGCCGGACTGTAGTTCCCTTCAAGGCCAGGCGGAGTGGGTGTCACGCCCGAAACCGCTTGCTCCGCCGCCTGCATGATGGCGTAAACATCACTCTGAGCCCGTCCGGCGAGGCGCCGAAGCGATTCGTTGCTGGTCAGAGTGTTCTCAATGTAACTCGCCTTAAAGGCCTCTGCATGTCCGCCAATGATGTCGCCAAGATTGTAGGTGTCGGCGCGGTTCGCAAGCATGTCCGGAATCTGGAATTTCCCGCCACTCTCCGTGTAAGGGTTCCCCGCCATGACCACGGCCACCTTCTTCCCCTTCAAATCATATGTCTTCGCAGTTCCGTTGTAGACACCTTCGATTTTCCGCTGCCCGTCGCAGAGGGAAATAAACTTCTGCAAAAACTCTGGATGGCAGTGCTGAATGTCATCCAGGTAAATCATGATGTTGTCCCCCATCTCAAACGAGAGGTTCAACTTTTCAATCTCTTCGCGAGCGCTCGCATTCGGCGCGTCCGCCGGGTCAAGCGATGTCACCGCATGGCCAATCGCCGGCCCGTTCACTTTGACGAAAGTGATTCCAAGGCGATTCGCCACGTACTCCATTAGGGTCGTCTTTCCGTATCCCGGGGGAGATACAAGCAGCAACAGTCCCATCCGATCCGTTCGCGAAGTGTCACCCGCCGTCCCCAATTGTTTCGCGAGATTGTCGCCGATCATGGGCAGGTAAACATCATTCAACAACCGATTGCGAACAAAGGCACTCATCACCGTCGGCTGGAATTCATCCAACCGGAGATCACTCCGTTTCTCCTCCGCAAGTTCACCTTTGAGCGCATGGAATGACTCAAATTTCGGAACCACTTCATTCTCGAATCGACGAAGTCGCTCCGAAAATTCGACGTAATCAAGGTGGAGAGATTTCTCGTCGCTAATCCTTGAATGCGCTCCCGTAAGGCTTTGAACATCAGTGATCGTCGCAACTTCCGGAGAATAACGCTTGGTTTCACAAATCCAGTGTACGGCCGCCTCTTCAATCCCCGTTTTGTCTTCCAACAACCCGCTCATCCAGTCACAGACAACCTCAAACCGGCGCACGCCGAACGCAGGCAGGGGCTCAAGAACCTCCGTGAGCGATTCACGGAGGCGTCGTGTTGAAAGTGCATTCTCAAACTTTGAAAGAGCCCTTGTCGCCGCTTCTGAGCAAACGAAGCCATTGTCCTCGGTCAATTCTTCCAGGAGATACCTCGCCGCATTCCTGCTCTTCTCAACATCGTCTTCACCCAGCGCGACAGAAAGCCTCTCCAGCAAAGATTCATTCACCACAAAACCTCCAACTGCTGATCGCAGAGCACCTCTCGCATGAATCTCCGCCGCAAGATAATCTTTCTCCGTGCCGTCGACTTCTCCAAACCAGTTGAGCATGGCATGCGTCCGAATCTCTGGCGAGAACCGGAGCGTTCCAATATCACGACGAATCGGCAGAACGGCTTCGAGGATCTTCAACCCGTCCGTGTCATGCACCCCTTTCACGTAACCTTCGTTGTAACGATTCGCGGAGAATTGTCCAAGTGCCTCCGACAAATCCGCCCCTTCCTCAAGTTCCAGCGCCAACGGAAGAAACTTCCATGCCAGATACTCGGCGCGATACACATCGTCGTTCTCACTCACCAGCGATTGACCCCATATCTCCCGGGCTTCTTCCAGCCGTTCGTCCTCGATCTTTTCAAAGAAAGCCGTCCCGTTGAGATGGTAAAAGATTCCCTCGTCCCGTTGCACCAAGCTTAGTTCGAGATCCTGCGAATTCACCGAGAATCGATGCTTGCCAAATTTGATGACTTCCTGACCATCAACGTACAATTCCTGACGGTCCACCAGTTGTCTCACCGCCTCATCCCGCAAGACAGAGAGCCGGGTTCGGAGATCGTCCGCCTTCACCGAATCGCCGATTTCCCGCAGGTCTTCGACGATCCCGCGGACTTTCTCGATCATCAAATCACCCGCGAGGTAAGCGTGGATCTCCTCCACCTTTTCGAAGCTCTGTAGCCGGTGCTGAATTCCGTTTAAAATGCGATCCGCGGATTTTTGAAGTGAAGTTGCACGACGGTTTTTCTCCTCGTGGAGCTGCTGCTTCTTCGTTTCAAAGGAATCATAGATCTCCTCCCGCTTCTCGCCGAGTTGCTCGACATATTCGTCAAAGTCAGCAAACTTGGCTTCCAACTCTTCAAGCTGGACCATGACTTTGTTCAAGTACTCGTCGCACTTTTCCGGCGTCGAACAAAGATCGAAGTAATTAATAACGGACTGGTCGAGGAGCTTCACTTGTGCCCCGAACTGCGCCACCGCCTCCGCTTTCCCCAACGACTTCCGGTGGTCACGCAACTCGCTCCGCACTTGATTGAGCACGGAATAGATCGCGGAAATATCATCAATGATGCGCGTCGTCTGTGTCGCGTCCTCGATCTTGAGGTTTCCAACGATATCAATCAGCATCTCCAATTCACCGCCTGCGTTTTCCAGCAACTCTTCCACCTCATTTGCCTCGACCACCTTTTTCAGTCCCGAAATCCTGTCCCTTTGGTCATCGACTTGCTTGCGGTAAGGGTCGAGAGCCTCCGGCTTCAACATGAACTCGACAAGCGCGCCCGAAAGTTTGTCCGAAGCGCCGACGAGTTCTTCCTCCATGCCCGCCACCCGCGCCTCGTCCGCATAACGCACCTCCTGCAGCGTAACTACCTCGCCTCGAACGGACCGCAAATCTGCCAGATTGTGTACGAAACCCAAAATATCATCGGGCCGATTGTGCTCAGCGGCGGAAACGGCCTTGCGCACCTTTTCCCCAATCTCGGACATCTGCGTCTCGGCGCTCGTCCTCAGTTGCTGGACCTTCTCGAACTCATCAATCGCTGCCGCGGCCGCGTTCCGGATTTCCTGCAAGGGCGCCGCAAGGTCGTGGGCCTCAGCTCTTCCCACCCAGAAGAAACTGTCCCGGATATCCCCGGCCTTCTTAACGAGATCGACGTAAAGGTCGGCGTAGCTGTCGTCTTTACCGAGAAGCCCGAGCACTTCTTGGCACTCCGCCATGCAACGAACGATGTCTGCATTTCCGATCTTGAAAAGGTAAGAATCACTCTCTTGGTCACTGGAAAAGTTCTCGCCCGTGTAAGGTGTCTGCCAGACTTGGATCGTGTGATGCTTTTGCGGCTGAGTTTCCTCTCGGAAATACAACATCTCTCCATTCCCGAAAACACTATACCCGTTGCACAGAATCGGCGTTTCTACCGTTTGCGCGATAATGTTGTAAGGCATCAGGACGTAATCGCCGCTGCGCCGA
>JBCCWV010000044.1:0-28230 GCA_039192745.1 Verrucomicrobiota bacterium
CCTCGCTCGAATCCAACAGTCCCGCACTTAGAATTGCCACTTGCCCTTCCAACATGAGCGAAAGCCTTTCAACCTGCAGCGTTTCTTTTCCTTTCTGGATATCGAGGACGTTATAAGAGTGCCAGAGTCCGTCACTACGACGATTCTGCCGCAACGTCGCTTCCAACGCGGCCTTTGCTTTCGCGAGAAACTCAAGAACCGAATGCCGGTCCATGTCCACCTTCTCGCTTTCCTTCCCGCGATAAACTTTTTCCCGGTATTTCTCGGCCGCCACGCCAGCAGTTTTCACGAGACCGAACCTTTCGCTTCCTGAAATTCCTCCATCTTTCGTCCACAATGGATCGCCGAGCACATCGCCCATAATCTCCAGCAATTCCCGGAGAGCCTTCGAAACCGCAAACACAGAATGGGATTCTCTCCCGATGAGCGTTTCCACAAAGTCCACATACCGATAGAGATAAGCCGTCGTCACGACGGAAAGTCCGCAACCGGCGAGGGCGTTGTTGGCGTCATTCCATTCCGGACGTTGCGTGTTCAACCAGATGCCGCCGCCGGGAACGAGATTCGCCAGTTTGATCGCCGCCGGGATCAACAGTTTCTCCAGCAAGGTCGCCCGCATCAGCTCTTCCCCACCGTTCCGGAGAAGCAAGCCATCCGCGCCGATATCCTCCAGCCGCGACCTCGACAAGTCATGACGGTCCCAATCGAACGTCACGGTGTGACGCGGATCCTCCAATGTCCGTTCCCACCCAGCCAAACGATAGGGCACATCCGCAAACACGTAGTGGGGGCTATTTAACCGTTCGGAAAGCCGGTCCGGTTGCACGGCGTTCTCCAACTCCAGCAGCTTAAGGAGATAAATGATCTGGTGATCCCCCCAATAACCAATCGATGCCCACGGATCATCCGGATCGGGCGTCTCCCAATCCACTCCACAGGAAGTGATGCGATAGGGGTTGAAGCCATCAATGGTCGAGGCGTTGAGGAACATCGAAATGAACCCGCTGAGGTAATCCGGAAAGCTCAACGCCAACCCTTCCCAATTCTGAAAAATGTCCCGCCAATTCCCTTCGAAATGATGCGTGGGGCGACCGTGTTCGTCGCGCAAACGGATATCAAATTGATTCCATGGTCGGCTCGGATCTCCGTGACGACGACTGAGGATCAGCGGTAGATGTTCTTCGGTGAGCCGGAGCAAATTCAGATCACCGGTCGACTTCGCGCTCTCCAACAAATCAATTCGATGAATTTTCGGCGGAAGCGCCTCAAACCAATCATGATGTCGCACCAAGAGCGGCCGGTTGTGGCACTCCAAACAACTCCTGAACTGCTCTTTCTCAATCTCGTAGCCATTCTCCGGGACACCACCGCGAAGAATATTGCACAGCGTGTTGTTAAAGTGATAGAGCGCCACATCACGGTCCGCCGTTTGCTGAAATCCGTCGGAGGAAGCCACCACGCTCCGGAGCCGCTCCTGACCTTCGCGGATATCTGCGTCCACATCCCTCACTAACGTGTCGGGATCGCCAAGACGGCGTCGCAGCTCACCTACCTGTGTTTGTGTCTGGTCAATGTCCGCGACCACGATCCATTCAATACTCTCCCCCGGCTCCAGGGTCCTTTCTCGTCCGAGAATCATGGCTCCCCGCTTCGCCCGAATGAATTTCGAGCCTTCCTCTCCCTGCCCTCGCAGGAACCGCTCTGCTTCCCGCCGGTCCATAAATGTCCTCCCCTCGCCGAGGCCATGCGTCCAAACCGTTGTTGCCAGCAAGCTTTCCAACGGAATGGGTTCGTCGGTAATACCGGCCGCCAGCCTATGCACCATCAACGCACCACCACGGTGAAGCTCACTCACCTTGTAGGCATCGGCGAGGCTACTGTATTGCAACTGCATGCGGGTTCCGATTCCCGGGGGAAGAAAATTGTCCAAGCCATCGGCAAACCGCAACCTCACCCGCTCGCCACTCTCATTGACGATGCGCGCCTTTCGGACAAACCCGAACCGGTTGGAAAGCTGCCAGCGATACACCATTCGCAGTCCAAGCCCCTCGTGCAGCTCATCGAAAACGACCTCATCACCAAGTTCACTCTTCATCAATCGCCGACGGCACGGCGTGAGCAAGGCAATGGAAGGACGAAACGGATTCCAAAGCTGATCTCCCACAACCACCGCCGTCCACGGTCCGGTCGTGTTCCAGTTGTTGATAATTTTATCGACTGTGTAATACGGGAACAACGCGGTTTCCGGCGAGCGTCTTCCCGCCGACAACGAACCATGGCTACTGCAGAAAAACCATTGGTCCTCAGCGGTGGCAAGACTGAAGAAAAACGGGTCCATTTCCTCCAAGCCCTCGATCGAGACATAGCGCTTCCCTCCTTCTTCCACCCAACGGTTGGCCGGTCCGAAGGACGCCTCGGGCACCTCAAACTTGGTGATATCGGATTCTACGGTATGCATGTTTTCGGCACCACCAATCCCCAATTCGCCATACTGCCCCCGCTGAGTGCTGCTCGTCCTACAGCGAGGGAAAATGACGCGGCTCCGATGAAGGAGAACTTAATTGGGGAAATAGCAGCTTCCTATAACGGAATCTCCAGAATCCCGCGTTTGCAAGCATTGAATTGCAAGAAGTTGCATAATAAATTAGGAAAAAGGAAAGTCCATTTTTCTCCGTATTCTCAACGATTTTCGCGGATTCGCCGGAGTTTGCCCGCCGTAGTATAAGCTGAATTTCCTTCGTTTCTCGTCCTCTCTTTCAAATTCAATGATCAGCACCCCCAAATCGTCCGAATTGGCATCTCCTCCCATCGTCCAGAAAACACCGGACGGAGGTCGTAGAACGAAAGCGAAAGCCGCTACCTACCAATTGATGACCTGCAGAAGGTTACAGTAGTCATCCGCCCAGTGAATTCTTTCGAATTCCTCGGAATCCCATGGCGTGCTCCTGCCGCTTCCGCCGATCGCATCGAGCACTTCCTTGTTGTCAGAAATAAAGACCCATCGCGAATAATACGCATACCAATAATCCGGGTCGGCAATGATCTGCATCGTTTCCTTTCCAAGCGACTCGGCAATCGTCCGCACCGGCGCACTCAGGTCGAGATGAAGATTGGTGATATGCACAGCGAGAACTCCGTCTTCCTTCAGGTGCTCGAAATACAACTCAAACGCTTCCTTCGTCAGAAGATGAATGGGTATTGAGTCTCCGCTGAATGCATCAACGAACAGGGCGTCAAATTGCTGGTTGTCTCCGCGCGCAAGTTCGTGCTCCAGGACAATACGTGCGTCTCCCAACACCACGGAAACATCGCCGGGGCAATCCTCGAGATACGTGAAGTAGTCGCGCGCAATGTCCTCGACCTGCGAATTGATCTCATACATCCGCACCGTGTCTCCTGGATTCGCGTACGTCGCGAGCGTGCCGATTCCAAGTCCGATCACCCCGAACTCCTTGGGTTTTTCACCATCCGGATGCCATTCAAAAAATGTCCCAGGTCCACTCTCCTCCGTGTAGTAACTAATTGGCCACCAACGATAATCGGGGTGAAGGAACTGACGCCCATGGTTGATCCTTCCATGATACATCTCCCGCATGTGATCCACCGTATCCTTCTCGGTTTCGTAAACCCGAAGGACCCCGTAAAACCCTCGTGTGGCGTGGATGGACATATCATCGGCAACTTCCCGATGCTTGAGAAGAAAATGCGTCATCGTTGCGATTGAGACCAACCAAAGGCTGGCAAAGACAATCACTTGAGGCGCCATCCAACGCTTCACCCCAGAGATGATGGCTCGTAAGACACATGCCCCACCAAGCAACGCCACCGCGACCAATCCGAAATGGAATTCCCAGTAGCCGTCGAAGATTCGAGGTGCAGCCAAACTCACGAATGCACCTCCCAGCGCGCCGCCCAGCGAGACGGCCAGGTAAAATCCCGTCAGATACCGGGGATGCGGTTTCAACCGCACCATTTCGCCGTGACAAATCATACAACCCGAAAAAACCGCGCAGGCATAAATCGCAACCTGTCGGCTCAGGTGCATCTCTTCGTTCGCATGATCCTGATTTAACAGGTAAACGACGGTCCCGATCGATAACGCGGCAAACGGCACCCAAAACGGCCGGAAATACCAACGCTCTGCATCAAACGCGATGACGAAGGTCAACAGGTAGAGGCTCAAGGGCAGCACCCAGAGGAACGGAACCACGGCCACGTCCTGACACATCTGGTTCGTGGCGGCGAGAAGCAGCAGCGACCCGCAGGCGGCGAGCGAAATCCACAAACACCGGTCAATCCACGGCGCCCGCGGAGGGATTTCTCCATTTCCCACCACTTCCGATTCGGCCTTCTTTTGCGCAGAGCGAAGAAACATCCAAGCACAAGCCGCCGCGAAAACTCCGTAAACGACATACCCTCCCGACCAAAGTCCCGTCTGCTCGGCCAAGCGAAGATTCGGTTCGAAGAGCACCGGATAAGTCAGCAGCCCAAGAAGCGATCCAATATTCGATATCGCGTAAAGCCGGTAAGGCGACTTCCCTTCAGCAACCGTCCCAAACCAATGCTGAAGCAACGGTCCCGAAGCCGAAATGACCACGTAGGGCAACCCCACCGTCACCGCGAGAAGGAAAAGAATACCGCCAACCGGACTACTCTCCACCCCGGTCGGCTTCAAGCTCTCTGGAGGCGTTATCGGCAAGAGGATGAATGACACCAGCAAAAGCCCGAGATGGATTCCCACCTGCCACTTTGGCCGTTCGCGGAGCCAAGAGACTAACAAATGCGCATAGGTATATCCCGTGAGCAGCCCAACTTGGAAAAAGAGCATGCACGTCGTCCAAACCGCCGGACTCCCGCCATACCAGGGCAGAATATATCGGGCGATGATGGGTTGGACTTGGAAGAGGAGGAAAGCGCTGAGGAAGATCGCGAGAAGGAAAGCGGGCATACGGGATTTGAAGGATGAAACAACCGCCCTTGCGCAATTGTTTCGAAGACAATGCTCAGCAAATACTCACCCCGTCATCTAAGCGTCACGTTTCACGGCCTTTCGCCAGCCCTGAATGTAGAGCATGGCAAGCGGCACTCCGTAGTCCCCCCAGCGCTCGATCCATTCGAAAATATTGAGGAACCCCTTGCCTGTCACCGTGTCTGCCGGGACGTAGAGGAACTCGGTGAACAGCTTCCAAACCAGCGCAAACCAAAGCAAGGGCACAATCGGCGCGCAGAATATCGCGATCCCAAGGCCAAGTTCAAAGTAACCGACCATCCGGATAAAGTTCACGTCCGCGTTGATCCCGATCGATTGCCAATGGTCAATCAGCATCTGCTTCTCCACGGCAAACCCAAATCCAGCGTGCCCAATCAGCAAGGCCGCCAATGCGAATCGCAGCAAAAAGAAAACCACATCCACCTTCGCTTCCGTCAACGCAGGCTCCACATACGGCGCGAACCAATCCTTCCACTTCATGAAAAACGCACCGCCCAAAATGAGCATGACAAACGGCGGCATCCAGTTCCCCGCCCGTTCCCAGAATTCCCACGTCTGCATCTTCGGCACATTCATCGACGCCGTATCCAGTTCGACACTCCATTCCCCAGTCGCCGCGTCCTGCACTTTTTTCAGGTTGCCCGCCAGCGGACGCAAGATCGCCGTCCACAGGGCCCAACCCACCATCCAGACAAGAATCGCCCTCCGCGGATGCCAAAGGAGGAGAAAGGCCATCGCAATGTCGAAGATTCCGATAATCGGTTGGAGCGTCCACGCCAGATCCATGGGAATTCCCTGCGAAGCAAAGAACGGCAGCCATCCGGACTTCGTGATCACGCCCCATGTCCCGTGACCGATAAAGCAAAGCGCCGCCGTCACGCGCATCGTCCAATGGAGCTGCGTTTGCAGCGTCGAGAGATCGGAGGACTTGTTGCCGAAGAGGTTTGTCGTCAGGGGGTAGGCCGCCATGGAATCGGGAGTCGGAGGTCGGAGATCAGAAGTGGATGCGTAGGCCGACACCGGTCGTCCATCCGCGGTAGACCGTGTCGCCGTTGGTGGAAATGTCATCGTACTTTGTGCCGAAGACGACTTTTTTATTCTCGCCGTCAAAATACCAGTTCAGACCAAAGTAAACGCTGTGATGCTCGTCGCCGCGACCGCCGTTGATATCGGCGATTCCATTCGCTTCAGCAATTCGCGCATAGCGCGTGTCCAGACGAATCCCCTCGCTGCGGTCGGAAGCCTGGTATTGGTAGCGAAAGAGAAACTTCAACTTCTCATCAATGAGCCAATACATCGGCTGCACCACCCCGCCCCAGAACGTGCCCTCCCGGTTGGCCCGGCTTTGCTCGCCATTGTCACCGATCCCCAAAGTCGTGCGCAACATCCAAGGCCCGTCCTCAACTCTCGTCGTGAACGCCGCCGCATTCTCGATCCCGTTGGCAAGTTGATCACCGGATGGATCCGCATCCTGATGAAACGCAGAGAGCCAGATATCCGTCACATCGAGTCCCGTGTGTTTGGAATAATCCCCTTCCCACGACGCAAAAAACATCACGCCGTCTTCCCACCCTGGAATCCAGTCGCTGTCGTCCGTCGAAAACACGGCGAGGTCAATCTCGTGAATACCCTTCTGAAACTTCGTCCAGGCCGCCAGCGGATTCGAACTCCCCTCGTCGTTCGGCCAAAGCTTGTTCGAAAAATCCGACCGCTCAACCGTGTTGATCCAATACGCCGACCGCTGCCACTCCTCCGCCATTCGCGCCGAGCGACGTCCGTAGCCAATGTCAAAACTGTCAAAGCGACCAAGCTTCAACGCCTTGTCCGCCTGGAAAGCGATGTTCGCACTCCGGAAATTCTCATGCCCCCACTGGTGACTTCCACCCGGAAAATTGCCGCGGTCACGTGCCGCGTTGGAAACGAACTTGTACTTCCACCAATGAAACGCCTCGCCCGAAGCCCCCCACCAAACCCGCCGGGCCTCTTCGTAAGCATCATGAAAATCGTTTCCATTTTGATCCGTACCTTCCACATGGATGAACTGATGCTGGTAGGTCGCAAAAAGCCGCAAGGACTGCAAAAACTGCGACTCCGGATCATCCTTCAACTGCGGAAACTCCGCCCACTTTTCGCCCCAATCCACCGCCGGGACCGGAGAGCAAAAACACATGAAAAGGAAAAGCGCCGCGCTGGTAGGTTTCAACGAGGAAGAACTTGCACGGGATCGCACCCTAGTCAGCTAGCGATTTGGCCGCCCCCATGTGCACTTCGGAACATGGGAAATTTATAAATTCCGGGACGAATTCCTGTTCCCGATCGAATTCTGAATTTGCTTCACAAAAGTGTCTCCAGTCCGCATGATACGATCTTTGCTATATCGAACTCAACAAGTCACCACGTATGAAATACTTACTGCTCTGCTTGCCTATCGCGCTGCTATCGGCGTGCAAATATATTCCAACGGCTTCGGTGGACAGCGTGAAAATCGCCAAGCTTACCACCTCCTATGTGACCCTTCGGACAAACATCAAAGTCAATAACCCCCTGCCTGCTCCCATTCCCTTGCCGAACTATTCCCACCGTTTCGAATCAGGGAGTCGAGAACTCTATTCGATCGAATCTTCGAACTTGAATCTCACCGTTCCAGCCGAAGGAAATATCATCTTCCCCACAGATGTGAAATTCAACTTCAATCACCTGCTCGACACAATCCTCACCAACTATTCTCAGGGCTCAGAAATCCCTTACTACACGAACTTTCAGCTCTCTTGGACAACACCCGAGGGCACCACCATTCCCTTCCCTACGTTGGAAACGGAGGGAGATTTCCCCATACCTCGATTGCCCGAAGTGAGCCTACGTGGACTTCCGGATATTGATTTCGATCCCGGCTCCCCTGATACACTTCTCACCGATTATCGACCAGCAAGTCTGGAGTTCGACCTCTTCCTCAGCGTCAAAAACCCGAACGAATTTCCCGTTCGCTTACGCAAATTCGAAGTCGCCCTTGAGGCTGTAAAACCCTTTACCTCCAATACATGGATCGAACTCGGAGAGATCAAAACGACCGCGAATCGCCGGTTTTCCGTTGGTCAGACACGGGACGTAGATCTGAACTTCTCTGGCTCGCCCCCCAGTTTGCCGGACTCCCTATTGCTCATTATTCAACTGTTCACCGATATCTCAAAATTCCGCATAGACGGCTCACTGGATCTCGAGATTAGGGACCACTCAGTTTCCTTTTCGTTTCCAAACTGACGATATGTAGAATGGACTATTCCTTCTCCCAGGGCGCTCGAGCATTCGCGGTGATCTCAGCGTCGAGTTCGGTCATGCGGGATTCGAGGCTTTTGACCTTTTCCGGCATGGATTCGGCGAGGTTGGTCTGTTCGCCGACGTCTTTGGCGAGGTTGAAGAGGAAGATCTCCGGAGGCCGGGTGTTCTTGGGCGGGTTCTTCTGGTTGCGGCGGACCTGCGGCTTCTTCACGAGAAGTTTCCAGTCGCCTTGGCGAAGTCCCTCGATTTGCCCGCGGGAGGTGTAATAGACAAACTCGTCACGTGGTGACTTATCACTCTTCCCAGTTACCAATCCACTCACGTCCATGCCGTCGATCTTTTTCCCGCCGGGAAGCGAAGTGTCTGTCAGTGCAGCGATGGTGGGGAGCATGTCGATCGTTCCAGCGAGTTCATCACAGACGGAACCCGCGGGAATCCCCGGTCCACGCATGAGGCACGGAACACGCTGACCACCTTCGAAGGTCGTTCCTTTCCCTTCCCGCAGCGGCCCGGCGGAGCCACCGTGATGTTTGAAGCTCAGCCATGGGCCATTGTCCGTGGCGTAGATCACATAGGTGTTCTTCGCCAAATCCAACTCATCGAGAGTATCCAGCAATCGCCCTACCTCGGCGTCGATGTGCTCGATCGTGTTCGTGTAGGCATTCAGTGGATTCGGATCGCGCACTTCATCCGGCACATAAAGCGGGATGTGTGGCATCGAGTAAGGCACGTAAACGAAAAAGGGATTGTCTTTCTTCGCCTTCACGAAATCGATCGCCTTCTGCGTGCAACGCCGCGTGATCGTCCGCTGATCGACCGGCAGCTCGACAATCTCCTCGTCTTCGTAAAGCGGCGTATTCCACTTCGTCAGTGTCGATTCGGGATCGTCCCAGAGAATGTCCATCCCTTCCCAACCGCCCTGCGGCTTCCCTTTGTTGTCGGGGTGGTTCATGTCGTTCGAATAGGGAATGCCGTAGTAGGTATCGAAGCCGTTGCCGGTCGGAAGCACTTCCGGGTGATGCCCAAGATGCCATTTCCCGAAACAAGCCGTCGAGTAGCCTTGCTGCTTCAAGTGATCGGCGATGGTGTGTTCGTCCGGGTGGAGGCCTTTGGTCGAGGCCGGAAAGAGGACATGCTGATGCATTCCGACCCGCTTCGGATAACACCCCGTCATCAACGCCGCCCGCGATGGCGTGCACACCGGCGATGCCACCATGAAACTCGTGAACTTCCGCCCCTCGGTCGCCAGACGGTCGATGTTCGGCGTCTTGATCTTTGTCGATCCAAAGCAACTGAGGTCGCCATAACCTTGGTCGTCGGTGAAGATGATGACGAAGTTGGGCTTTTGCTTTTCGGCGAATGCGATACCGGAAAAGGCGAAGAGAATGAGCGAAAGGATGAAGGGGAGTTTCATGAGTGGAATTTGTAGGAGATGGCGGGGGCGCGGGCAATCTTATTTGTTTTCTCGAACGAGATTTTCGTTCGCGCGCACACGTGTCGATTCGCGCATTAGAATTGAAATAGAAGAAAACACGAATGGGCACGAATTTTCACGAATGAACTCAGATTAGCGCCAAGAATTTGGGGCACCCAATTGCGTTGCCTGCGACGCTCCAATTTTTCCAAAACACGATCTCAGATCCCCATCAGACCATTCGCGTAGATTCGCGCTCATTCCGGTTCATTCGTGTTAAAAAACGCAATCACGAAACCAATCCACACTTCTGCCTAGCCCCTCTCCCCGCTAACTCGACGCCAAAAACTCCCCTATCACCTCCACCACTCGCTCTACCCCCGCCGCATCCACATCCAAGTGCGTGACCAGCCTCACTGGATTGTAGTCAGCGAGCGCAAGAATCCCATTCTCTTCCAAATGTTCTGACAGGGCCTCCAGCCGCTCTTTGGGAAAGCGCACAAAGACCATATTCGTCGCAACGTCCTCCATCTCGACGCCTTCGATTCCCTCAAGTCCCTTCGCCAGCTTCGCCGCATTCGCATGATCATCGGCAAGGCGCTCGATGTGGTTTTCCAACACGTAAATCCCCGCTGCAGCGAGAACACCGCTTTGTCGCATACCGCCGCCGACCACCTTTCGCCAGCGGCGTGCTTCCTCGATGAAATCGACATCACCCACTAACACACTTCCCACCGGCGCGCCCAATCCCTTGGACAGACAAATCGAAATCGTATCAAACGGTGCGGCGATTTCGTCCGCTTCACATTCCAACGCCACCGCCGCATTGAAAAGCCGCGCCCCGTCGAGGTGGAGACGCAGTCCGTGCTCATCGGCCAATGCGCGCGCCTGCTCCAAGTAATCCAAAGGAAGCACCTTTCCATAGAAAGTGTTCTCCAAACAAAGCAGCCGCGTCTGCGCGAAGTGAAAATCATCCGGCTTCACCAAGGCTCCCACTTTTGCCAAGTCGAGCGTTCCGTCATTCTCGTTCAGCATGGGTTGAGGTTGAATTCCACCAAGCGCTGCGCCGCCGCCTCCCTCGTAGATATAAGTGTGTGCCTTTTGACCGACGATATACTCGTCCCCGCGACCGCAATGCGTGAGCAGGGCCACCAGGTTCGACTGAGTTCCGCTGCCCACGAACAACGCGTCCTCTTTCCCCAGCTTCTCCGCTGCCAGTCGTTCCAGCCGCTTCACCGTCGGATCATCGCCAAAGACATCATCCCCGACTTCCGCGCCGGCCATCGCCTGCCGCATCGCGTCGGTGGGCCGCGTTACGGTGTCACTTCGCAAGTCGATGATCGCCATTCCCCTGCCTCCCATATTCCCGCGAAACCTTCAAGCATGAGGTCGCGAAAGCCGCCTCGATTTCTCAAAATTTTTGCTTTTTTTGTTAACTACACAGGCCAACTTGGACATACCCCCGTTAGCGCCGCGACGAACCACGCGGCGAATCCCCGCATCTTCTCCTCTATGAAAAACTCCGTTCTGATCCCGCTTCTGGCGTTTTCGTTTCTCACCGGCTCGGCGACCGCTCAACTCCACTTCAAAGGCGCCAAAGGAAAACCGGGAACTGGCAAAACAATCGTCCTCATCGCCGGTGACGAAGAATACCGCACCGAAGAAAGTTGCCCGATGCTCGGCAAGATCCTGAGCAAGCGTCATGGCTTCGATTGCCACGTTCTCTTTTCGATGTCTGAAGACGGCAAATACATCGATCCCAACAACCAGACGAACATCACAGGCATCGAAGCCGTCAAAGAAGCCGACCTTGTCATCATCGGCACACGTTTTCGCCGACTGGACGACGCAGGCTACGACATTCTCGCGAACTTTCTAAATGCAGGGAAGCCGATCATCGGATTTCGCACGGCCACGCACGCGTTCACCGGCGATGGCGCGACTGGCGATTTTAAATGGAAGGAATTCGGTCCCAATATTCTCGGCGAAGGCTGGGTGAACCACCATGGACGGCATAAGAAGGAAGGCTATCGAGGCATTCCCGAACCGGCGAACAAGAAGCATCCCGTCCTCAACGGAGTCGGAAAACCTTTCGGCACCTCCGACGTCTACGGCATCAAGCGCGTCACTCCCGAGAACGCCACGATTCTCCTTCGCGGCGCCGTCCTCGAGTCGCTCGACCCGAAAGCCGCGCCTCTTCAGGGCGAAAAGAACAATCCGATGATGCCTCTCGCATGGCTTCGCGAATACACCGCTCCTAACGGAACTACAAAAAGCACCGCCTTTTGCACCACCGCCGGAGCCTCCGAAGACTTTGAGGACGCTGGCCTCCGCCGACTTATCGTTAATGCGAGTTACCATCTGCTTGGCCTCGAGGTCCCTAAATTGGCGAACGTGGACTACGTCGATCCTTTTCCGACGACCTTCTACACGAACATCAAGGACAAGACCTATTACAAGATGCGCAACCTGCAGGTCTCGGACTTCGCACTGGGGAGCAGCGCTGCCACTGGACTTCCCAAAGGAGCAAACGCCCCTTCCAAGCCCACTCAGGCAAAAAAGAAGGCCAACAAAAAGAAAGAGGAGGAAGAAATCAACGCCCCTCACGCACCGCGGGAAGATCCACCCGCTGCCAAAACCGCACGATCGCAGACGGTTGCACCACCGCAGAAAGGAGAACGCATCGTGTTCCTCGGAAACGGACTCGCCGAACGCGACGTTTGGTTCAGCCGCATGGAACCCGAGTTCCACGCCCGCTTCCCTGAGCACGAACTCATCATCCGCAATATGGGCAAGCAAGGCGACACCCCCGGTTTCCGTGCCCACGCTTCCCGTGAATCACAGTGGGCTTTCCCCGGCGCAGAGGAATTCCACCCCGACAAGCAGATGCACCTCGGCATCGGGTTTTACTCGACGCCCGATCAATGGCTTCACCACCTGAAGGCAGACACCATCGTTGCCTTCTTCGGATACAACGAATCCTTCGACGGCCCCAAAGGCCTGAAAAATTTTGAAGCCGAACTCGACGCTTGGGTGAAGCACACACTTTCGAAGGCCTACAATGGCAAGGAAGCACCGCGGCTCGTCCTTGTTTCGCCCGCCGCCTTTGAAAACCTTTCCGACAAGATCGATTTGCCGGACGGCACCGCCGAAAACGAAAACCTTCGTCTCTATTCCGAAGCGATGGGCAAAGTCGCGGAGAAACACCAACTCACCTTCGTCGATCTCTTCAACATCAGCATCAAGGCGAAGGAAGCGATGCCTGAGACCCAATTCACCATCAATGGATTCGCCCTTACCGAAGATTCCTATTCCATGCTCGGCGCGGTCCTTGCCCACCAGCTTTATGGACATGCGGATCCTTCGGCAGACACCGACCGGGAACTGCTCCATTCGGCGGTCAAAGCGAAAGACTGGCTCTGGAACAACGACTACAACATCGTCAATGGCGTCCACACCCACGGTCGTCGCTACAACCCCTACGGCCCGCAAAACTACCCGGACGAAGTCCGGAAAACGCGCGAGATGACTGTCCTTCGCGACGCGCGCATCCACGCCATTGCGCAAGGAAAGTCGACGAGCCTCGAATTCGACGACACCCAAACCCACAAACTCCCCCCCGTTCCGACAAACTTCGTCCTCAACGACGACAAGGGTAAACTCGGTCGCCTTGAATACATGGACGGCGAGAAGGCCATCGAGAGTTTCACGATGGCGCCCGGCTATGAAGTCGAGTTGTTCGCCTCTGAGAAGGAGTTCCCGAACTTGAGAAACCCGGTGCAAATGGCCTTCGACAACAAGGGACGTCTCTGGGTCGCCGTCATGCCGTCCTACCCGCATTGGAAACCCGGCGACCCCATGCCGAACGACAAGCTCATCATTCTTGAGGACACCGACGGCGATGGTCGTGCGGACAAGGAAACCATCTGGGCCGACGGTCTCCATCTTCCCATTGGTTTCGAGTTGGCTCCCGAAGGCGTTTACATTTCCCAGGAACCGAACCTCTGTCTTCTCGTCGACGACAACGATGACGACCGCGCCGACCGCATGGAGGTTCTCATGGGCGGATTCGATTCCCACGACACGCACCACGCGATCTCCGCCTACACCGCGGACGCTTCCGGTGCATTTTTCATGGGAGAAGGACGCTTCCTCCACAGTCAGGTCGAAACTCCCTATGGTCCCCGCCGTTGCAACGACGGCGGCGTCTGGCGATTCGACCCAAAAAGCCATCGCCTCGAGCGTTATAGCCAGGCCGACTACTCCAACCCGTGGGCGCACGCCTTTGACGAATGGGGTCAGCTTGTCATTGGCGACGGTTCACCCGGTCAAAGCTGGTGGGCCGTTCCCGTCGGCGCAAAAATGCCCTACGGCATCGAACTTCCCAAGGTCGACCAATTCGTGCCCAAGCGATCCCGTCCGACTTCAGGTTCTGAGTTCGTTTACTCCCGCCACTTCCCCGACGAGCACCAAGGCGCCTACATGATCTGCAACAGCATCGGCTTCCTCGGCATCAGCATGGGGATGCCTGAAGACGACGGGTCCGGTTACAAGGGTGAACTCATCGCCGACCTCATCACCTCAGACGATCCTAACTTCCGCCCCGTCGATCTCGAATTCGCTCCCGACGGCTCGCTCTACTTTGTCGATTGGCACAACGCGCTCATCGGCCACATGCAGCACAACGCCCGCGACCCCAATCGCGATCATGATCACGGACGCATCTACCGGATCACTTATCCGTCCCGCCCTCTCGTCGATCCCCCCAAAGTTGCCGGCGCCTCGATTGAAACGCTTCTCGACAATCTGAAGCTGCCCGAGTATCGCGCTCGTTACCGTAGCCGTCGCGAACTTCGTGAGCACGATGCCAGTGTGGTGATTCCCGCAGTTAAATCCTGGACGGCAAAACTCGACAAGTCTGATCCAAACTACGAACGCCATCTCGTCGAAGCCCTCTGGGTGACGTGGGCCCAAAACCAACCTGATCGTGAGCTTCTCGAATACTGCCTCGCAGGCCAAAAGCACGAAACCCGCTCCGCCGCCGTAAAAGTCCTTCGCCTCGCGCACGACAAATTCCCCGATCATCGCCGCTTGTTCATGCAGGCTGCCCGCGACGCCCACGGCCGCGTCCGCCTCGAAGCCATCGTCGCTGGGAGCTGGCTCGACAACAACGCCGGCGCTGCCATTGCCCTCGAAGCGTTGAAACTCCCTCTCGATCGCTGGATGGGGCCCGCCACCGACTTCATCCTCAAGCACACCCTTGCCGACGATATCGAAGCATTGAAAAATGCCGGAAAGCTCGACCTCGCGAACAATCCCGTCGCCAAGGACTATCTCGATGGCAAGATTCAGCTCGCGGAGAAGATCATTTCCGAAGAGGAGAAATCCTACGGCCCGACATCGAAGCTTTCCTCCGCCGATCTGAAAATCTACAAACACGGCAAGGAGATCTACAACCGCGATGCCTACTGCGGCACCTGCCACCAACCGAACGGGCTTGGACTCCCTAACATTTACCCACCGCTGAATGATCCTCAATGGATCAACAACGACGAGCGCCTTATCAAAATCGCCCTCAAGGGTCTTTGGGGCCCCATCACTGTCGGAGGAAATGATTATGATCCCACGAAAGGCGTTCCGCCCATGACCGGCTTCGGTGCCATGCTCAAGGACGACGAAATGGCCGCCGTCCTCAGCTACGTCCGCCAATCTTTCGGCAACGATGGCGAGTTCATCACACCCGAACAGGTGGCCGAAGTCCGCGAAGCGACCAAGGACCGCATCAATTTCTACATGGTCGACGAGATCCTGAAGGAGCACCCGCTGGAGTAGAGCACCTCTTCTCGACTTCGGGGGTGATAGGTCCTATAGGTCTTATAAGGCCTATTTCCCGCAAACTATGAATCCCCCGGAGCCAGAGCCATTCCTTCCGAAAAAAGGAAACTACCGCGAGCTCCTGTCTTACAAGAAAGCCGAGATCATCTATGATCTCACGTTCCAATTCACCGAGCGCCACCTCCGCCGCGGAGACCGCACAGTTGACCAAATGGTGCAGGCCGCTCGCTCGGGAAAACAGAACATCGCCGAAGGCGCGAAAGCAGGCGTCACATCTTCTGAAATGGAGATCAAACTCACCAATGTCGCCCGAGCCTCGCTGGAGGAACTCCTCCTGGATTTCGAGGACTATCTGCGATCTCGTCGGCATTCAATTTGGGAGAAAGGCAGTAAGGAAGCTCTTTACGTCAGGAAGCTTGGAAGCCAAAAGGCGGAATCATTCGCGGATTACAAAACCTTTCTCGAGTCGCGCCCTCCCGAAGTGATCGCGAACATCGCCCTCTGCCTCATTCACCAAGCCAATTACCTTCTCGACCAGCAAATAAGACGGCTTGAAAAAGACTTTGTCTCCACCGGCGGCTTAAAGGAGCAAATGTATAACGCCCGCGCCCGTCACCGTTCACCAAGAAGCTGAGTGTAACCCCCGAACTTCCGCGTTTCTTTCTTCTTTCACATTCTCGGAAAGTGAATTCGCCGCCATGAAAACGATTCTCACAGCCTTCGTTTCACTAGTCCCTATTACTTCAGCACTTCCGAATGATGGGGTGGAGTTCATCCAATTCCTGAACTATCCAAACTGCGTTCAACTCTCCAACGAAGACACGGTCGTCGTCCTTGGCCCCCATGTCGGAGGTCGAGTCCTGAAGTATTCTCTCAACGACAAGGACGCTCTCTTTCTCGACCCGAGGGAAGAAAAGTGGGGCACGCCGGAAGCGGAAAAGCGGCCCGTCGCGAGCGCTGGCCGGTTCGATATCGGCCCCGAGAATCTCATTCCCAAGCGCGATGTCCTTTGGTCGGGCGAATGGACAGCGGAGATCACCGGCCCACGTGCCGCGCGAATGACGAGCGCGGAAGATCCGGCGACCGGCGTGCAACTCATCCGTGCATTCGAACTCGACGCCGAGTCGTCGCATCTGCGGTGCACGCAAATTATCAAAAACGTCTCTGAGGAAATTGTCCGTTGGTGCCACTGGAGTCGCACGTTTGCCAAGGGCGGCGGCATCGTTATCATTCCCATCGACGAAAAGCCGCGGCGTCTTCCACAGGCTTGGCTGCTCTATCAGG
Organism: Verrucomicrobiota bacterium; assembly: GCA_039192745.1. Classification (GTDB taxonomy): domain Bacteria; phylum Verrucomicrobiota; class Verrucomicrobiia; order Verrucomicrobiales; family DEV007; genus JBCCWV01. The sequence continues at coordinate 16,800 of JBCCWV010000044.1, forward strand.
ATCGCGGAGTGCTCAACTTTCGCCCCAAGGATGACGCCGTCATCCGTCATGATCGCTTTTTGCAAATCAACCGCGCCGCGGCCCGCCCGAAGTTCGGCATCGAAGCCCGCGAAGGTTGGATCGCTTATCTCATTCCCAACGACCTTCTCTTTCTCAAACATTTTCCAATCTATCCTGATCGCTCCTACACGGAACTCGCCGCCTACAACGTTTCCATCTGGTATCCCGACCAGTCGCGCATGCCCGGCGTCGAACTTGAACCCATCGGTCCTGAAAACAATATCTCGCCTGGCAAATCCGCTTCCTTCACCGAAGAATGGTTCCTTTTGCCACGGGCATTTCCTCAAGATTCAGACGCTCTTGACCTGAACGAACTGGAAAACATCGCCGACCAGTTGGCCGACGACATTCCTGAAGGGCCGTAAGTTCGGCTACGAGCCAGAAACCGCGGCCGTTGCTCCAGCGTCGAGGGTTTTACGAAGCTTGGAGGCTTCTTCACCGCGTCCCGCTTGATCGAGTTTTTGGGCGGCCAATTCGATGGCATTTGTCGCAGCAGTCCGCCGTTCGCCTTCGGCCTCCGCGTAGGCGGCGACAATGGCTGCCACAGACTCCTTCGTAGCAATTTGAGCCAGAGAGGCCATGGCCGCGCTCGCCGCGATGTCGTTCTTTCCTTTCGCGATCTTTGCCAAACGTGGAACCGCTTGTTTTTCGCGCCGATCTCCCAAGGTGATGATAACACCAATCCTTTGGTCGCCTTTCAAGTCTTTCCAGGAAGCGAGCAGCGCCTTACCCGCCGACGGGTCCGGGATGCGCTCCAGACCATCGCGCGCGTAGTCATGGAGCTTTTCATCGGCCAACAACTTTGCGAGCGCAGGAACGGCCTTTGCCGTGCCTACCCGACCGAGTTCGTCACAGGCCATGGCTTTGTCGTGCAAACTGGCGTCTGCAGATGAGAGTGTCTTCAAGGCCGAAGCTTCGTCGGCGTTAGCAACAAGCGCGGTTGCCGCGAGGACAACGGGAACAATCCGAGATAGAGAAATTCTTTTCATAACAATGATTGGATTCAGAATTTTGCGTGGAGTTCTTAGACATGCCAAGGCGCGCGGCGTGCCCGGCCCTTCATACGGTTGGCTTCATCATCGCTTACGAAAGACTCCGCTTTCGGATCAAACTCCAGTTTCCGGCCCAGCTTCCAACTGATGGCGGCAGCATGACCGGCAACGTGTCCGTATCTGGCCACCGTCGAGTTACAAACCGGCTTCTCCCGCGTCTTCACGCAGTCGAGGAAGTTCCGCACGTGCTTGATGGGATCAATGCCACCCATGTCAGGATCCCAGGTTGCTCCTTCGAGCAGCTTCGGATCGCTAACTTCGATCTTACCGAAGTCCCCGGCTTCCACCCAGCCTTCGTCGCCCTCAAAGCGCACCGGACAACTGCCAAGTCCCGGCTTCCAGTCACCTTCGCCTTTGAATCCGGCCAAACGGCACACCAGTTTCACGCCATTGGCATATTTGCCGTGCACGGTGGTGTCGTCGATCGCCTCATACTCGACGGGAGTCGTTCCATCCGCGTTCAGCGCCCACTGGCAAAGGTCGATGGTGTGCGATCCCCATTCGAGAAGCTTGTAGCCCGTCGCGAGACCGTGATGGCCGCGCCAGCGCCCCTGGCAATAGAGCTTGTTATAAGGGCGCCAAGGTGACGGTCCTAACCAACGGTCCCAATCGACCTCCGACTTGTCCGGAAGCGGCTCCTCCGGCAACCACGGCAGGTCTTTCTCCAATTTGATGATCCCGGCATAAACGGCCGTGATGTTCCCCAACTTCCCGCTACGCGCGAGGTTGGCGGCGACTTCGAAATTGTCGACGCTGCGGCGCTGTGTACCCGCTTGAAAAACACGACCAGTTCGCAGGATCGCATCGTCCAACTCCTGCGCCTCACGAATCGTCATCGAACATGGCTTTTCCGAATAGACATCTTTCCCATGCTTGGCCGCAATCATTGACGCGGTCGCATGCCAGCGATCACCGGTTGCAATTAAGACCGAATCGACATCATCGCGCTCGAAGACTTCATACATGTCCTGCACGGGCTCCACGTCGTTGTTGTCATAAAGCTTTGCCGCCACACGCTGGATGATTTCACGGCGTTCCTTTTGCGGATCAGCCACGGTCACGAACTGCACATCGGGTTGTTTGAGGAATCGCTCCAGAACCTTCCGCCCACGTCCCCCTAGTCCGATGCCACCGAGGACGATTTTATTGCTCGGGGCAACTTGCCCGCCCAGACCGAGGACGGAAGAAGGAACGATCATCGGAGCGCCTGCAACAAGCGCTCCCTTTTTCAGGAAGTTTCGACGGGAGGTTTTCATGGGATTTTTAGGCCGGATGGATTCTGCCGGTGGCTCTATACCACTACATTCACGCTCCAAAGCCAACGCCTTTTTTGCAGATAGAGAACGAAGAATACTTCCAGAACACGTGCTCAGACAGGATTGCGCCGCAGATTTATCTCTCACCGTCAATTCTCCGCAATTGCGGACACGAGGCCGAACGGCGAACGTCGGCTCCCGTATTTTATTGATCGCCGATTCCCGATGGTCAAAACTCGCGCCATGTCGAGCCTCACAACTTCACCAAAACGCGTCCTCATCACGGGCTGCTCCTCAGGCATCGGTCGCGCCGCGGCCCTCTATCTCGCCAAGGATGGATACCAAGTCATCGCCACTGCACGACCCGGCGATGACCTCAGCTCCCTCGAATCCGAAGAGAACATTACCACCGATCATTTCGATCTCATCGATTCGTCACAGTGCGAGGAAGCGATCAAAAAGCACGGCCACATCGACGTCCTCGTCAACAACGCCGGATATGGTCTGCTCGGACCCTTGGAAATGCTTCCCGACGACCGCTTGAAACATCAATTTGATGTCAACGTTTTCGGTGCCATGCGCACGGCGAAACTTGTCCTGCCACAAATGCGTGAACGGGGAAATGGCGCAATCATCAACATCGGCTCCGTTGCTGGCAAGGTCACCTACGCGCTCGGCGGTGCCTACTGCGCCACAAAACATGCCATCGAAGCGCTCAGCGACGCCCTTAGGCTGGAGTTGGCGCCCTTCGGCATCCGCGTTGTTTTGATCGAGCCCGGAACCATTGACACGAAGTTTTACGAAAACGCCAACAGCTACGCCGTTCATACCGGTGTCGAGGAAAGCTCGCCTTACCACGACTTCGCATCAGTGATGAAAGAGATCATCAACCAGCCCTCCGGCTCACCGCCCGAAGTCGTTTGCAAAGCGATCGTCAAAGCCATCGAATCCAGCAACCCGCCCCCGCGCATACCCGTGACCTGGATGGGGAAAACCTTTCTCTTTCTAAAGTGGCTTTTCCCGGACCGCCTGATGGATGGCGTCTTGCGGCGATTCCAAAAGCTGCCTAAGAATCTTAGCTCCTGAAGCAATTCTGCTAACCTCCCTCCCCCGACCCGCATTTCCCTATCCATGAAGCGCTACTCCCTTGGCATTGACTACGGCACCAACTCCTGCCGATCACTCCTCGTTGACCTCGAAGACGGCTCCGAAGCAGGATCCACCGTCTTCCCCTACCCGTCCGGCGAGATGGGTATCCTTCTCGACCCAAAGGATCCGCATGTCGCGCGACAAAATCCTCAAGATTACCTCGACGGCCTCGAAACCGTCATCAAGGGCGCGCTCACGCAAGCCGCCGAATCCATCAACGACTTCGACGCCTCCCAAGTCGTCGGCATCGGCATCGACACCACGGGCAGCACCCCCATCCCCGTGGACAAATCCGGCACGCCGCTCGGATTACTCCCCGAATTCAAAGACAACCTCAATGCGATGGTCTGGCTATGGAAGGACCATACAGGTCACGCCGAGGCCGAGGAAATCACAAGGCTCGCTCACGAAATTCGCCCTAACATCATCGCTAAATGCGGCGGCATCTATTCCAGTGAGTGGTGGTGGAGCAAGATCTTGAAATTGAAGCGCACCGATCCCGCGGTCTTTGAAGCGGCTTTCAGCTTTGTCGAACATTGCGACTGGATTCCTGCAGTTCTTACCGGCAACACCGATCCGCTCACTTTGAAACGCGGCGTCTGCTCTGCCGGCCACAAAGCCATGTTCAGCACGGAATGGGGTGGGCTTCCCGACAAGGAATTCCTCTCGAAACTCGACCCTGCCCTCGCCGATCTCCGCGACCGACTCTACGACGAAGCGCACACTGCAGACACGAAAGCGGGAGGCCTCTGCGCCGAATGGGCGGGAAAACTCGGCCTTAGCGAGGGAATCGCCGTTTCCGTCGGTGCCTTCGACGCCCACATGGGAGCGGTCGGTGCCGGAGTGAAAGATGGAACACTCGTCAAGATTCTCGGCACGAGCACCTGCGACCTTATGGTGGCCCCCAATGACAAACCCCTCGCGGATGTCCCCGGCGTCTGCGGTATTGTCGACGGCTCAGTCATGCCCGGTTACTTCGGCATCGAGGCCGGACAAAGCGCGGTGGGTGACCTCTTCCTTTGGCTGGTCAACCATCTCGTTCCCGACAGATATGGAGAGGACATCGGAGCCAAGTTCGAAGCCATGGAAGACGCCATGTCAAAGCAGAAACCAGGAGCCCACGGGCTACTCGCTCTCGACTGGAACAATGGTAACCGCACCATCCTCGTCGATGTGCGTTTGTCAGGATTGCTTCTGGGCCAAACCCTCCACACCAGAGCCGACGAAATCTACCGCGCCTACATTGAAGCCACGGCGTTTGGCGCTCTCACCATCATCAAACGTGTCGAGGAATACGGCGTCGAGGTCCGCGAGATCATAAACACGGGCGGGCTTTCGATCAAAAACGAAACGCTCATGCAAATCTACGCCGACATCATTGGCCGCCCGATGAAGGTGAGCCAAAGCGAACAGACATGTGCGCTCGGTGCCGCGATTTTCGCTGCCGTGGCCGCTGGCGAAGGCAGCGTCGCTGAACTGCAATCCCACGTCACCGCTGTCCGCGAAAAAGTCTACGAACCGATTCCAGAGAACCACGCGATCTACACGAAAATCTACGATCTCTACCGCACGCTCCACGACGCCTTCGGCACCGACGAATGGAGCGGCAACCTCGGCCACGTCATGAAGCGACTGATGGAGATCCGCGACAAGCAAAGGTCGTAAACGACTCAAGAATTCGCCGATTAAAGATTAAGCGTCTCACCCGACGGACCGCGGACGTCCACGTCCGCATCAAGCCCAACTTCCCAAAGGGAAGCACTTCATCGGCGAGTCGCGGTCACCCCATCGCCCCCCGAGGAAACCTTGCGGCGCGAAGCACGAGGGTTTCGATGCGGGCGTGGACGTCCTCGGTCCGCCGTTTATGCCCCTCTATTTTCGACCGCCACTTCAATACGTCAGCAGTGCCTTCACCACTTTTCGTTCTTGGACGGCCGCATAGGCTTCGGCGATCTCGTCGATTCCAAACCGGTGCGTGATGAATTCAGAGGCTAACAGTTTCCCTTCACAGACCCATTGCGAAAGTTGCACCTGCGCTTCCTTCTCATAAAGACGCGTCGGCCACTGATGGATGAAGAGATTAAAATTGAAATCCGCGAGCGCGTTCTTCACGGAAAACTCCTCCGTGTCCGCCATGACGCCGTAAACACACATCGATCCACCCCGCTTTAACCAGGGAAGACTCTTATTGATCAGCTCCGCCTGACCCACAGCGTCGATGACGGCATCCAGTTTTCCCGGCGACCTCACGACCTCCTCGAGCGCGGGATCATCACGATCAAAAACCGCGTCCGCACCAAATTCGCGGGCCTTTTCTTTCTTCTCAGGATGGCGGTCCACAATACCAATCCATCCCAACCCAAAAAGCCGACCGAGTTTCACAAAACTCAACCCGACCGGACCCGCGCCATGGATCAAGACATCGTCACCCGGCTTCAGGTGAAAGTCGCGAAACGCCCCCAAAACCTCGCGCCACGTGCAGAACAAAACGGCCTCCTCTGCTGGAATGTCATCATCGACCGGGGTCTGAATCTCAAAGACTTCGAACCAGCCGTCCTCCTCGTCAGCCACGCCATCCTCGACCATCGCTTCATGATCATTGGCCAGGACAAACTCGCAAAAACCTCCCCAACCCGACTCCATGCCATCAACACCAATATCAAAAACCAAACCACTCACCGCACGTTGTCCGGTAGAAAAGTTCCGGACCTTCGATCCCACTTCCTGTACGATCCCCGTGCTCTCGTGACCCAAGGCAAACGGGAATGAGTTTTCCATTCCGGGAAACTTTCCGCGGATCAATTCTCCGTCTGTCGCATTGCACAGGCACGCCAGATCCGTTTTGACCAATACCTGGTATGGCCCCGGACTTGGCAACGGAGTATCAATGATTTCAATCCGTTCCGGAGCAGTGACAACGACTGTTTTCATGCGTCATCGAATCTTGCCATCAGACCTTCCACCCTTTTTCTCCAGTGCTGCCCGCAGCCTCTCCGTCACCTCGGGGTGAACTCTCGCGAGATTTTTTGTTTCCCCAATATCGGCATTCAAGTCGTACAACTCTTCCACCTTCTCGCGCTCGGTATCGGCGGCGTATCCGGGAATCTTGTGTTCGGCGCGAAGGTATTTCCACTTTCCGGAACGGATCGCGTTGTCCAGAAAAACAAAGTCCTTCCGACCTTCTTCGGTCTTTCCAAACAGTAACGCTGTCTGGTCAATCCCATCGATCTTACGATCAACGGGAACCTCGAAGCCACACAACGCCGCAAAAGTCGGCAGGAAATCAATACTCGCAAAAATCGCGTCCGATGACCGATCCGCAGGCACCTTGCCCGGCCAACGCACGATGCAGGGGACGCGATACCCACCCTCGTAACAAGAGCCTTTACCCGCACGCAGCGGCCCGGCTTCTCCCCAGAAAATCGATCCCTCCGGATGTCCCTTCTTTTTCTCGTAGTAAGCGGGTTGGTTCCAAGGGCCGTTGTCGCTCGTGTATATAATGAGCGTGTTATCACGAAGTTTCAGTTCGTCCAACTTGTCGAGCAATCGTCCGGTCTCGAAATCAAATTCTTCCACCACGTCGCCATAGAGGTCTCCCTCCGACTTCCCTCGAAATGCCGGCGAAGCATCGATGATGGTATGCATCATCGTGTGCGCGACGTAGAGCAGGAACGGCTTTTCCGGATCGCGCTTGTTCTCAAGATAATCGATCGCCTTGTCCGTGTATAACCGGGTCACTCCCGCCATGTCCTCGGTCCTTCCAGCCTCTTCGTTATTCTCATGATACATCATCTTCCCGCTATCGTTCGCGCCCAGCGTGCCGAAGTAGTAATCGAAGCCCTGCGCGTTCGGCATGCGCTCGATGATGGCCTTCCGATTCGACACATCCCACTTTCCGATACAAGCCGTCTGATAGCCGACACCCTGCATCAGTTCTGCGATAGTGATCTCCTCCGCCGGCATGCTCCAACCCATGCTTCGGAAAGGGTATCGGCCCGTCAACAATGCCGACCGCGACGGCCCGCACACTGCCTGCGAGTAAAAACTCGTGAACTTCGTGCCCTCTGCCGCCAACTGATCCATGCGCGGCGTCTTGTGCTTCTCATTGCCATAGCAACCGAGGTCCGCGTAGCCTTGGTCGTCAGTGAAAATGATGACGATATTCGGACGGATATCCCCCATTGCTGGGAGAGAAAGGATGAACTGACCGCACAAGAGCGAAACCGCCAGAAACATGTCTCGAGATCTTTTGAAAAGGAATGAATTGGCGAATCTCAACCGTTCAAATGTAAAGAGGTGCATGTAGCTATATTCGCTCATGCAGGCGATTTTCAACTCCAATCAATGACAGCCCCAGATTTTCAGCGGCATTCCACCTAGCGCTCCACGCTCGCTCCCCCAGAGATAGTCAGTTCTTCGGCAACAATTGTGCCATTCACATAGCTCCCACCGACTATCTCGACACTCTGACCATCCTTTACGGCCATAACGTTTGCAAAGACAGAAGCATGGCCCGAAAGGCTCACATTGGTTGCTCCCTTCTTCAGATTAATCGATACATTCAAAGGATGGATCCCACCCCTTAACTCCAAGCCTGAGTATTCAGAAAACACACATGTGGAGTTCACATTGATGACAAAGAATTGATCGGCGGGAGCATCAATGATGATCTTATCCTCATTGCTTAGACCAATCGAGTCCACCTCCACAACATTAAGATATCCATCTCCTTTCGGAACAAGGGTCGTCGTCGAAGTTAATTGTCCGATGGTTTGTGTTGCAGGCAGAGCATCAGCAAGGTCAGAAACAATCTTAGCTATGATTTTCGTACCAAAAAGGTTGGTAACGACAGGCTCGACAGGGACTCCCTCTTCTCCTTCCTGCGAATAAACCCCTCCCGTCCCACCAGTCGCCGTAGGGTGAACGAAGTAAGTCCCAGTAATCGACCCTTCTCTCAGATTCTGCTCAACTCCTCCGCATATCGCAACACTGCCCTTAATCGCACTGGATTCATCCATCATCGTGAATCGTGGACCAGTGACGACGGCGGCGTGAAGAAACGCTTCAGCTTTGAGAAAAGCATCGATAAATGCGTTCATGGCGACATCAATCAAGTTGCCCCCCTCTATGGTCACGATCGGATTTCCATTCTTTGGCGGAACAACTGTGCCATCGCTAAAGGTAATGGTGGCGTCGCTCTTGTAACTGCCGCTCCGCGTCAATGGCAAGGTGGAGAGTGTAATTTTCGATTCTCCAGAAGGAAGCATGAGCCCCGGAATTCGCGCAATGCGATCGCTGTCATACTGCACCTTAAAAACCAGAATCTTGTCACGGACCGGCAAGTAGGCCTTGTCCCAGAGGAGCCCTTCCTGCAGGATGTCCTTCAGCTCCACCGGCACGGGCACGTCCGTTTCGTTAAAAAATTTGTAGGTGTAGTACAGCGGCTTTCCGGACACCCCGTTCGGCGGAACAGAAGGCGCGCCACCCACCACAGCGGGCTTCGGAGCCTCAACAATGAAGGAGGTCCCAACGTGACAGAAAGTAGCTGAGTTGGCATGCTGGAAATCGCACCCGTAGTTAACCGTGAATGTGCTGACGTCACCGAAATTTAGAGAAACCGCATTCGAGGCTTCCTCATTGCTTGGCTTCTGCACACGGAGTTTTTTTCTGTTATCGTCGTCATCGTCGTCGTCGTCATCATCGTCGTCGTCATTTCTCTTCACAGATTGGACAATACTGGGGACCGTCACGGTAATACCGCTGGTTTCGTTAATGACCAAGTTAGTGGGTTTTTCCATCTCGTAGGAGACCGCTGAAGGCGAATTGAAGGAAACCACCTGCGATGACTCGGCTCCCACTTCTTCAAATCGAACTCCTAGACCTTTTAAACTCACCGGGGAATTCTTCTGGCCTGGGAGGACGAAACGATACTCAACGGTCGCGGCTCGGGATTCGCCATTACCACCCTTCATGATAAAAATCATCTCTCCACCGGATGCATCAAAGGAGTAACTGGCATTAGTTGGAAACTTCGAGGTAATTTCGGCGATCATATCCACCGGTTCCCCACCAACCGTCGTCACACCGGAAAAGGTTGCCGTCATGTTGCCGGCGTTCACGCCAAGAACCGGAGCGGATTCAAATTTCAGTTCGGTAGCCGCCGCGACCGACAATCCGATCGCGAACATAACACCAAGGTGGAGAGCTTGAATATGGGAGGATCTCATTTCTTCTGGTTCTGTCCGCCAGCGACGAACGGTGGCGTGGAGGAAACTTCGACGGTGAATTCCACCTGATTGAGTTGAGGCCAGACGATCTGGTTTTCGCTGCTTGTCGAAAACCATTGTTTGGCGCCATTCGGCGAATAAACGCGAGCCTTGATCGGCTGTCCGTCGGGTTGATTGACAAGAAAAGGTCCGGTGTAGAGCGTGAACTCATAAGCGTTCGGCTCGTCATTAACGTCACCAGGATCGCTGCCATCGAGTGTGTAATAGATCCTCGCTCCATCCGGGATTTCACCGCTCTCTGTGTCCAAAGCAATCTCAACATAATGCTCGCCATACACAAACAAACCGTCTGGTCGTGGACGCTCCACGAGGCGTGGCTGGAGCAGTTCTGTCGATGCGGCCGAAATAGTTTTCTCGATCACGACCATTTCAGCAGGCGCCGTCACACTGTAGCCACTCGCTTGAACGCTGACGAGGTCGCCGCTCCCAAATGAATCAACAGTCAGCGGAAGTGATGCCTGACCGCTCAGGAATTCCGGACCGGAATATTCGACTCCATTTGCGGCGGCCCGCACCATAAACGAACTGCTCACTCCATCAGCGATACCCGTGAAGGCAGGAGCATTCAAAATCCGAAGAATCCCCGGGGGGGCTACATGCCCACTTCCATCCACCCCGATCATCTTGCCACCGAGGTCTTTATAAGTGTAAGAAGGCTTCGAATAAGCCATGCCAAGATCAAGTTCAGACGAAGCAACGCTGTAAAACTCAAATTCGCGTTCGCTGTCTTGCCAAATCGAGTGAAGACTCGCAGCATAGGCATCAATGGACGAATTCGGGGCGACCTTGATGACCTCTCCCGCATAGTCGATCCATGACCCTCCGCTGATTGAATACCGGACGATGGAAGATCCGGTCGGATTCGGGTTCGCGAGTTCCACTTCCAAATCATACTCATCTTTATGGTAATCACGTCCTTCGACAGAGAAGGACGGCGCTCGAAGAGTTCCGCTGGCCGTCGCGGATGGGCTAACCGTGCTCGACGAGATTTCCGGAACTTCATTCGCCACACCTACGCTGGCATGATTTGACTTCTTGTAGTCCCAAATCCAGTCCTCCACCGATGCAAGTTCGAGACTCACATCCCTGTGTTCGCTCCCATACGATTCTTTCCCGGCTTCGTCACACAAGATAAACTGTTGAATTCCCGGCCCACTCGAACTCAACTCAAGTCGACGCGTCGCCGGATTCCAAACCGCTCGTTGCTTCCCGTCTTCAACCGAAGGAAGCGTCGATATACGCTTGTCAATCATCGACCCCGCAAGTCCGGCAATCATGTGCTTGTTCGAACTCGTCCTCTTCAGTTGGTCAAGCACGTCATCAACATTGGAGACGCCGGAGAGATCACCACCATTCGCTTCGTAGATCCGAATGGCGGAGTTAATCGTCGCCACATCCCGCGTCAGGTTCTGTTGAAGCGTGTTGGTTCTGAAATTCCCGTAAAACGTTATTCCAAACGCGACGATGGAACTCAGCAGTGCTAAACCAAAAAGAACCTCAAGAAATGAGAAGCCTCTATGGACACGTCGATCAGGTTGAGCGGGCAGATTTCGCATGGGCAGGATGCTGCGGAAAATGATTATAGGTTATAATTTTTATAAATACAATAAAAAAGAAAATTTTCTCA
>JBCCWV010000045.1:0-28028 GCA_039192745.1 Verrucomicrobiota bacterium
CGGTAACCGGTAATCAGTGGTCAGAGGTCACTCTCGATCCCGATACTCCTCGAAAAGTCTTTACTCCACGCTCTCTGCCTTCTCTACTCTTCGCTCTGTGCTCTGTGCTCTTCGCTCTGCGCTCTCCGCTCAAAGCCCTGACAACACCACGTCAATGTGCATCCGCACCAGATCGCCTGTCGATCGGCAGCCGTTGAACACGTTCGTCTTATGGTGCTCATTCAGGCCGTTGACCAATTCGACGAACTTCTCCGGTAACATCAATTCCTGCATGCTCATGCAGTGCAGAAGAAGATCGAGCCGCTGCTGCGCAACCCGTCGCCGACGCGCGATAATCGTTTGTTCCTCCCGCTGGTATTGCCGAATCGTCTCCTCGTTCAGCTTCCGCGTCACAAGTTGAACCACCGGCTGATTGTCGGCAAAAAACTGCGAAAGATAGACCTGAATGTTTCCCTCATACGACTGCTGGTCGAAATCGATGGGACGCACACGATACTGCACCTCCTCGAAATCCGGCGTCGCGTCGATGACGTAATTCACCGACCGCATGTCGCCGAGCAATCGGATAAAAGACCGTTCGTTGAACTTCACGAATTCCTTCGCCACCCGCACTTCATTCAAATCATCACGCCCGATGTAATCCCGGATGAAAACATCTCCCGGCACGCCCGCGATGTGTTCCTCGATCAAGGTCGAGTCCCGCGCGAGGAAATTGATACGGTTTGGCGAGAAAATGTGCTCAAACTCCAGTCCGTAAACCCGCGAAGCATCGGCCCGCTTCACATAAAAATAGTCGCTGTTGTCATTGAATTGGTTCGTGATACGCACGCGAAACGGCTTCGAATTCCCGAACTCGCCAAAGTCGATGCGGTCCACGGACAAATGCTCCGGAGTCGCCATCCTTTCCCCGCCGATTTTTAATCGCGTGTATATCTGCGCAAGCTTCGGCCGCAATTCCGCCATCTCATGCGGCGGATAAACCACCGTGTGCCACAGCGTTTCATTCCCCTTCGGATCCACGTAAGGATAAGCCTCGGAGAAGTGAAACATGTCGTCATAAACCACCGGAATCTCCGCCCCCCGCCCATAACGCTGCAGATACTCCACCAGTTCCTCGGATAGCGAGTAGAACGTCTTGCGTTTAGAGATGACGACCATGTTTCAAAATCCACGAAAGCCGCGAAAGAACGCGAATTTCCATTGAATGATTCGGGATGCCCTACGGCCAACGACCGCTTCTAACAATAATTCCTTTTCGCGTTCTTTCGCGACTTTTCGTGGTTACTCCCGATTCGCACCGGGATACTCGCTGATGGGAAATGCCTGCTGCTTGCGGCGCAACCCCCACTTCACATCCCGCGGTTTACCAATCCATCCGCTGATCCTTCGACTGAAAAAATTGATCGAGGCCTCTCGGAAAGCGAGTGCCTTCGGCGATAACCCGTCCGCATCCAGTGCCTCCAGTCCCTCCACAAGTGCACGGTCCGACTCGCGAAGTTTTCTCAATCGATAACCCTCCACATAAGCCTTGTCGTGCTCATAGAAAAGCGCATCCAAGGCATCAATCGGCCGACCTCCATTGTTGCCCGGACCACCGTAGTTTCCGTAAAACAATTTCTCTTTGAGGCCGGGCTTCACCTTGCTCATAGCCCGCAACTTCTTACTCGTTCCCGAGATCGGCAAAACGGGATAAGCCTCGTAATCGATATAATAAACCTTGTTTGAGCAACTGACCAGCATCAGAGCCAACAACAAGGCGGGGGCTTGGAAACGAGTCATCAGGCTTTCTTCATCAGGACGGCATCGACGACGAACTCTCCCTGCAACACATCCGAAAGCACCACGAGCGGATCGCCCTCTTCGACCAAGTTCAAGCGACGCAGACGTTGCGTCGCCACCTCGATGGTCGCATCAGGATCGTTGCTCGAAAAATTCATCAACATCGGGTGCACAGCACGACTCATGTTGAGCGAACGGCAGACATCGAGGTTCGGCGAGAAGGCGAAAATCTGCGCATACTTCGGCCGGAAATGCGCGACGTAATGCGCCATGATTCCGTGCTTCGTGAAGACCATGATCTTGGCATCCGGAATCGAATTCGCGAGGACGACCGCCGATTTCACAATCTTGTGCTTCTCCGTGCGCAAGGGCGTGTCCTCCGCAAATCCCAAACCCGGTTCTTCTTCAAGGCGGCGGGCGATTTTATCAAAAACGTTCACGCACTTGATCGGGTAACTCCCGACACTCGTCTCGCCGCTCAACATGATGGCGTCGGCCTGCTCGAAAATCGCGTTGGCCACGTCGGTCACTTCCGCGCGCGTCGGCACCGGATTCTCGATCATCGACTCGAGCATGTGCGTCGCCACGATCACCTTACGACTGAGATTGATGCACTTCTTGACGATCTGTCGCTGAATCATCGGCAAATCCTGAAATGCGACTTCGATACCGAGGTCTCCCCGCGCCACCATCACGGCGTCGGAAGCAATGATGATCTCGTCGAGGTGATTGACCGCTTCCTGATCTTCCACCTTAGAAACCACGCGCGCCGGACAATTTTTCTCCTGCAACAAATCCTTCAATGTCTGCACATGCTCCGCATCGCGAGCAAAGCTTAGGGCGATGAAGTCCGCACCGATCTCCACGCCAACGTCGAGGTCCTTCAAATCCTTGTTCGTCAAAGCCGGCAAGTTCACGCGAATGCCGGGAAGGTTGATGTGCCGCCGCGAGACCATCGTGCCCTCGGTGAGCACTTCACAAAGGATGCGTTCCTCATCGATCGACAGGACCTTCATGTGAATGACCCCGTTATCGACAAGGACAGTGTTCCCCACCTTCAAATCCCCGCCGAGGCCAGTGTAATTCACACTCACCGACTTCTCTTCCTTCGCCGTCGCTTCGCCCATTGTGAACTCAAACTTTTCGCCAACAGCCAACTCGATCGGTTCACTAACATCGCCCGTTCGAATCGACGGCCCACGCAAATCCATCAAAACCGACACGTCCTTGTCGAGTTCAGTCGCCGCCGCCCGAATATCCTTCGTGACCTGCCGGCACCATTCATGAGACGCGTGGCTCATGTTCAGCCGGAAAATATTCGCCCCCGCCGTGATCAGCTTCTTCAACATCTCCGGCGAATCCGTAGCCGGGCCAAGCGTGCAGATGATTTTCGTTTTTCGCAGCATGAGAAGGTGAGTCGAGAGAGTGTAAGCCGTTGGGATACCTTGTCCACGCTCAAGCAAGACTCGGGCCGGAAAGTAGCCAGCCCGCTCCGCCGAGCAGTTCAAATACTCCGGCGAAGCCGCAAGAGTCTGGAGACGGGTTTTTACACAGCGTAGTTCTCCGATCTGACAGATTGGGCTCGTTGCACTCGCTCCGGTTTTCCATCATCCCCCCGGAGTGGGATGAATACGTTGCCCATCCCATCTATTTCTGGATCGCAATCTCCGAAAAGAAGGCTCTAGAAGCTGTTTACCAAAAACCGGATGGTTCCGATGGTCGCGTAGCGACTGATCATGTTAGCCGGGGGTTTCGAACCCCCGGCTAACATGCGCGATGGCCGCGTCGCGTCAGCGACCGCTCGCGGGAACCAATTCCGACAACACCCGACCATTTGACCGGTCGCTGACGCGACGGGCATTCTCTATCTCCTTCCCGTGGGTTGAAAACCCACGGCTAACATGATTAGTCGCTAACGCGATATTCCCGAAACAGGTCGTTCCCCCTTGAGCCTCCGCCAATACCTGCGACATTCTTCGTCTCCCCCGGGCAACGCTACCGACCATGAAAAAAATCTGGGATTACTCGAAGCTCGTCTTCTTCGTCGCCGGGGTGCTCATCGGCATTCAGGTTCCGGGGTTCGTCGACCAGTACGGAAAGAGCCTTGAATCACGGTTGCTGGAATCGCGCGTCAGTGTGAGCGAGTTCCAGGACGACGCCGACAAATTCTTCGAAGGCGATCTCGGCAAACTCATCGCCCACTACGAGAAAACCAACGACCCCGTCATCAACGCCGGCGGCGAAAGCATCAGCGCCATCGTTTCGCGAAACCAATTCCTCGAAAACGCCTTCCAGGATTTCAACTCATCACTCGTCGCCAAATACTTTCACGTCTTCGCCACTCCCGTCACCGAGATTCAAGACCACGTCTGGTCAACTTACACCTACGGCGTCGTCCTCAACGCCCCCGCCATCTACGTCGGCCTCCTCGCCGGCGTCCTCTTCGCCGCCTTAGGTGAGCTTTCACTCTTCTTTGGAAAGCACATCTTCAAAGCGGTACGGAAAGGGCGCATCCGGATTCCACTGCCGGAGCAGAAGATAGCGAAGTAAAGGCTAGAAGCTCGCAGCCTATTTGGTCTCGGCCGTGAAATCCTGAGATACTCTTAACGAGAGGTACCTCCGCTTCTCTTCCATGCTACATTAGGTTTTTCACAGCACCAACGTTCATTCACCTTCTTTCCGAACTTTGATACTCCTTCAGAAACCATTGATCCCATCAATTCACTCAGATCAAGCATTGAGCTACCTCGAAACAACAATGCGGTAGTATTTCTTCACGCCGTGACTCCGGTCGATGAACTCGAGAAGATTTCCATCCCCCGCCTCCCGCGAGCCCAGCGAGATGAATCTATCCAGATTTTCGCTGCATTGAATCTGGTAAAATCGGAAAGGTTCGGTTTTGACGAGAATGGTGGAGCCAGTCACGGGATTCCTCTCGATGGAAACCGCGAGAAAACTCGTCCCGTCTTTCGGATCCGTGAGGGCGACGAACTCGGCGATGTTTTTGCGACCGTCGTCGTCGTCGTCCGCATTTGAGTCGCCGCCAGTCTCGCTACCGAAGTGTTCCAACTCATAGGCGTCGCTCATGCCGTCACCATCCTGGTCGGCGAAGGCGGGTTGGGCAACGACGGTGAAACAAGGTCCGAATTCACTGGTGTTTCCGTCAGGATCGGTGGCCGTCGCGGTCACGAAGGCGTTCTCAGCCAGTGCCGGGGTGAAGAAAGTGACCGAGCCGTCGCCCGTGCCGTCGGTGACGAGTTCCTTCGCGCCGAGAAAAGTCTCGCCCTCGCCGTTGCCGGAGGGATCACAGGCGGTGTTGGAGAAAAACTCGATCCGAAAGGTTTTGTCGGCCTCGCTGTTGAGGGTCGCAATGACAAAGCCACCGGTGTCGGCCATGGTCACGACGGGAAAATTCTGGCGATTGTTAGGGCCGGAGTCGACGTCGCCGGGATCGTTGGGTACAGGGACGATAGCCGCGCCAAGGGAGATCCCGAGTTCGTCGTTGCTGTGGATCGAGTTGCCAAGGATACGGTTTCGCAGGGTCCCTCCACCGTTCACCCGGACGCCGGGACGGCCGTTGAATGCGATGACATTGGCCACCAGCGGCATATCGACGCCGCCGATGAGGTTGTCCGCGCCGGCCGTGCCGATCTCGACGCCGCTGTTGTCATTTGGGATGGGAGCGGTGCCGGTGATGTCGGTGCCGATCTTATTGTTCTGGATGCGGTGGTTCCGCGCAATGGCCCCGCTGCTGAAATCCTCGATGCTAACGCCGATATCGCCATTGCCGGAAATGACATTTCCGCCACCGTGGACGGGAAGTCCGATGTGCTTGGGCGCGATTTCATTGGATCTCGATAGGATGCCCTCGGTGGCGTTGCCGAGATCCTGAGTGCCGGTGCGGTCGGTGCCGATGAAGTTGCCGGCGATGATCGCGTCGAGCCCGTCGCCGCTGCTCATGAAGACACCGCTGTCGGTATTGGCGGAAATGACGTTGCCCTCGCCTGACAAAACACCACCGAGGGTGGACCGGTCACGAACGCGAACGCCTTCGACATTGGACGGAGCACCTGTCGGGGTGCCGATCTGATCGACGTCCGGCCCGATGAGGTTACCAATGACCCGCGGACCGTCGAAGAGGTCGATGTTCACCACGGCGTTGCCGGAAATGAGATTGCTGCGGAGCGGGTTCGCGCCACCGATGACATTACCATTTCCATCAGCGCGGATGCCGCCGTCGTCGTTGGGCACAGCATTCTGCCCGGTAATGTCGGTGCCGATCTTGTTGCCCCAGACGAAGTTGTCCTCGCCAAAGAGCACGAAGCCGAAGCCTCCGTTCCCGGAGATAATGTTGCCCTTGCTTCCATCTTCACTACCGATGATCGCGCCGTTCGTGCTCCCGCCTAGTTCAATGCCTTCGTCTCCATTCGGTAGTGCCGCGCTGCCATCCGCAACGGTGCCAATGCAGTTGCCGGTGATTTGAAATCCCTGTCCCGCATCGACGTGCACACCGTCGAGCGCGTTCCCGGAAAACATGTTACCCATCCAGTTCTGGTTCCCACCGATCATACTGTCTGCAATGCCATCGATGAGCAGACCGTGACGACCATTGGGCCGCGCGATGACCGCATCCGTGTCAGCGCCGAAGATGCAGCCCTGGATTTTTATTCCTGTCAGGAAAACCGGCGGAAAACCCCCTGGCCCGACAAGGGTGAGACCGTCGCGCCCGCAGCGGTTGACGGTCAAGCCGCGCAGGGTCACGTCGTCGGACTTGATGACCAGACCATCGGTCACGTTCGTGCCATTGATTTCGAAGGCGTTCGCCTCGGCGGAAAAGGCGTCGATGAAGACCGGCGCAGTGATCTCCGGGAGGTCGGTGAGCGGTGTCAGCGATGGCACGGCGAAGCCCGCGATGTCGAAACCGATGATGTCCGCATCGGGGGCAGCATTCGCGTCGAGGATCGCCTGGCGAAGCGAACCAGCACCAGCATCGTTCGTGTTCGTCACGACCAAGGTCGGACTGAGGACCTCAAGGTTAAGCGTCTGGTTGTCATTTAAGGGATCAATGTCGGTTTCATTGGCGGCAACCGCTTGTGTGCTCGGGAACGTCCCCGCGATGGTGGTCAATGCACCGATCGTCACTTGCGCGGAGGTGCCGACGGCAAGATTCCCGAGGTTCGAGGTGACTACCCCAGCCGCTTCGGAAAATCCCCCTTGGCTCGGTGCGGCAAACAGAAAGGTTAGTTCCGCTGGCAACGTGAAGGTGTGCGTCACGCCAGTCGCATCGCTCGGACCGTTGTTGGTAACAGAGACGATGAAGAACGCGAACGATCCGTTGTCGAGCATCGGCTCCCCCATCTGCACGACGTCCACCGTCAAGTCCACGCCGCCATCGACGGCGGTGTTGCTGTTAGCGGTGTCGTTGGCGGCGTTGCTGTCCTCGGGCGCGGTGACGGTAGCGGTGTTCGCGAGCGCCCCGATGGCGAGAACGCGGGCCTCGGCGGTGATGACGACCGATTGCCCATTCTGCAAGGTCCCGAGGTTTGCGGTGAGCAGGTTGCCGGCAAACGAGGCGCCGCCCTGTGACACCTCGACCGAGATCGGCTCGAGCGCGGCGGGTAACGTATCGGTGACGGTAACTTCCGTCGCCGGATCGGGGCCGCTGTTCGTCACCGTGATGGTGATCGTCGCCACGCCACCCACAATTGCCGGGTCTGGGGACGTCGAGGTCGTGATGGAAAGGTCGGCGCTCGGCGCGGCATTCGGGGCGAGGACTTCACGTTGTGTGAGGTTACCTATGGTGTCGTAAGTATAGAAGACATGCGCGCCGTTAGGGTAAGACTCGGAGAGGAGCTGTCCGGCGGAGTTGTAAGTGTAGGTGACGGCGACGAGCTTGGTAGCCAGCAAGGCGAGCAGAACTAGGCTTAAGATGCAGCGTTTCATGAATTTGAAAATAGGATGCTGTAAGTGAAAGATGGGCGGTGGCTGTTAGTTCTTGTTTTTCCTGATGGCGGCTTCGAGTTGCATGAGAACCTCACCTGCTAAAGAAGTTATGTGGGATTGAGCGGTTAAATCCGAGTTGGGTTCTCCGCTGGCGTCGAGTTCAGGAATTTCCTCCATAACGCTGTAAAAGCCTTCCATGTAATCATTCACATCGGAAAGAATCTCATAGAGGGTTATTTGCTCATTGCTCGCTCGGTAGACCGCGACAAATGCATCGAGTGCGCCACGGCGGTTGTTCTCCAGCTCGCCCACGAAGGCATAGAATGCGGTCTCAAATCTCTTATCCCGTGCCTTTTTATAGGGGGACTCCAGTTCATCGACACTTGTGCCGCGGGTCGCACCTGTCTGAGCAGCGATGAGTCTCCCATCAAGACCGATGGCGAAGTCCGCATCGCTGAATGAGTTTCCAGATCCCGAGGCTGTCTGCCCTACATCGTCGGCGCGCTGAATGAGGCCGAGCGGGTCGGTCTGATGGGTGGGTTGCCCGCTGGTATAGTGATAGGGGTGAGCGTGTTTGCCATCGATCCGGTTCACTGTTTCAAAAATCGGATCGGGGCTGAGGAACCTGGCGGTCTCAGCGTCGTAGTAGCGGTGACGCATGTGGTAGAGGCAGACTACTTCATCCAAGCGCACACCGAGACCGCCGACGTAGGTGTAGAATTGTGTGCTGGCGCCATTTTTCTCTAACAAGCGCCCGTATGCATCGTAAGCGTAGCTGTCCGTGACCGTCCCGGCGGCGTCAGTGAGAAAGCGGGTATTGCAGGTTTGGCCGTAGTGGTAGAAGCGCACGTCGGCGGCACCGGCAGGTTTTTCGATGAGGTAAAGGATCTTACCGTTGGGAAGGGCGACATAGAGTCGGTCGAAGCTCGCGCCTGTCTTCTCGCCGAGGATGGGGCTCATGCCGATGGCGTCGTTGTAGGCATACTGCGTGGCGATGCCGCCTTCAGTGCGTGAGGTGATGCGACCGAGGGCATCGTAGCAATAGGTGACTGTCGTGCTGCCTTTCGTCACGCTAATCAAGCGGTTGTTACTATCCCAGACTTTGCTGCTGCGCGTGGTGTCCGTGGTCGGACGTCCGCGGGGATCGTAGAAAAAGCCGACAGTGCTGATCTGGTGGGCGTTGTCGTGCGTGAAGGTTTGCACGCCCGCCACCAGGCCCGCACTACCATCGGCGGGATAGCCGCTTTCGGCGATATTGGTCGGCTCATCCGCGGAATTGTACGTCCAGTTGGAAACGGCACCAGAGTCGTGGGTAATGCTCTCCAGCAGGGTCTCGGCATCATAGGCGTAATCGGTGACCCGGCCATTCGAACGAGTGACCTTGCGCAGCAGCCGATCCGCGTCGTATTCAAGATCGACGGTCGTTCCAGTGAGTGAGTCCTCGACTTTGACCACCAATCCGCGTGGGTCATAGGTGTATGTCACCGTGGTCAAGCCGTCGGGATAAGTCACCGTCTTGACGCGGTCGCGCACGTCGAAAGTGGCAGTGCTGGAGATGCCGTTGACGGTGGTGGAGGTGGGATTTGAGCGTACGTCGTAGGAGCGGCTGACGGTATCGGTTTTACCACCGATCGTGCGCACGCATTGGGTCATACGGTTGAGTCCGTCATAAGTGTAAGTGTGGGCCAGGCCGTCGCTGTATGTGCGTCCTGCTATTTGACTATCAGGGTGATAAGTCGTCGTACACGTTATTCCATCCGGATAAGTCTTCACGTCGAGGCGGCCTCGGCTGTCGTAAGTGCGCCCACAGTTCCGGTTGAGTGGATCCTCGGTATTCGTGCGCCGGCCCATGCCCGTGTGAGTGAAGTTCCACACTTTTCCCGCGGCATCGGTGAGTTTCGAAAGTCGTCCATTGCCATCATACTCGTAGGCGGTCAGGCCGAGCGTCGGCTCGTCGCGGCCGGTGGTGCGGTCTTGGCCGTCCTGGGCGATGTCGGTGACGCGGCCGAGGCCGTCGGTGAGTTTGATCGGTGTCGAGACTTCATCCAACGCGACGGACGAGGTGTCGCCGCTGTTGTCGGTGACTTCGACCAAGACTTTGGCCGGATCGTATTCGAACTTCGTCTCACGCCCGAGCGGGCTGGTGACCACGGCGGGCAGCGCGTGCTTAGTGCGTTCGATTTTTGTCACCGAGCCGATCTCATCGGTGAGTTGCACGACTTCACGACGGAGATCGTACTCGGTCATTCGCACGACGCCATCCCGCAGCACGGTGCGAATGGGGTCGTTATGATAGTCGAAATCACGGCGGGTTGGATTTCCACTCGGGTCAAACGTGCGGATCAGGCGGTCGAGCGCGTCGTACTCGAAGCCGTAGCTTTGCTCCTCCGGCAGTCCGAACGCCCGGGTCACGTCCACGAGGTTCGAGTTCGCATCATAGGTGAAACGCGTGACGACCCCTTCCTCATCGGTGGCGGTGACGGTGCGGTCGAGTCCATCGTAGGTGTATTCTCGGTCCGTAGCATCGGGATTCGTGCGCCGGACGATCCGTGAAAGCAGGTCGTAGTCGTAAACGTATGTGCCTGTATCTGTGTTCGTCGTAGTCAGGAGTAGAGCGGTGGTCGCGTCGTAGGTGTTCGTGATGATGCCGCCCTCAGGAGTGGTGTAGGTGAGGATTTGCCCGCGGGCATTGCGCGTGGTCGTCGAGGTGTCAGCGTCGCGGTCAGTGGTCGAGATGACATTACCGTTCGGGTCGTAGGCATAGGTAGCAAAGGTCCCGTCCGGGTAGTCGATGCGCGCGAGGTCCGGGAAAGAAAACAGCACACTCTCGGCGACCTCCGGGTTGTTGAAGGTCTGCGGAACGGAGTCGGTGTAGGTGTAAGTGGTGACATCGCCGCGTTCGTTGGTGAACTTCACGAGGTGGCCGCTGTTGTCGTCGTATTCGAAGCGACCGGTGTTGCCCTCGCGGTCGGTGTAGGATTTGAACCGGTCATGCTGATCATCGGGTTCAAAGGCCATGACCTTGCCCAGCTCATCGACCACTCCACTGAGAATGCTGGCCTCGCTGTGATGGTAGTCGCGCTTCGAGCTGTCCGGATTGGTCACGCGCACACCGACATCCCCGAGCACACCGCCGGCGACGTCCTCGAAGGTCCAGGTTTCGCCAAAGGCATTCGTCTGCGAAGTGACGGCCCCGACGTCGCCGAAGAAACCGAAGACGGTTTCGAAAGTCGTGGTCACCGGGGTATTGCCTCGCGGAAGCGTGCGCGAGGCCATGTAGCCATTGGCGTCGTAGGTGCAGGTGTAGTCGTTGCCGATGGCGTCGGTGATGCTTTGCACGCGGATGCCGGCGGGGTGCTCGAAGTAGGTGAAGACAATCTTGCGCCCGGTGTGGTCGGTGACCTCGGTGAGATAATTGCGCGTGTCGTTCACCGCCCCGGGGACGGGACCGTAGGTGAAGTTGAGCGTGCGGCCGAGGCCGTCGGTGACGGAAGACGGGCCCTCGACGGTGGGATCGGCGGGCTGGGTGTAGGTCAGGGTATTGCCGTTGCGGTCGAGCTTTTGCAAGCAGTAAGCGGGCTCGATGAAGGTGCCGACGGGATGTTTTTTGAAGATCCACACGCACTGGGTGTTCGGGTCACGCAGGTAGTAGTAGTTGGCGGTCTCCTCGACGGTGAACTTCCAGCGCTCACCCTCCTGCAGGTTCCAGTTCGTGCTGCCGTTGGTATTTTCAAAGGTGACGCGGAAGCCGAGGCCGAGCTGAAATTGAAGTTGGAAGAAAAATCCGCCACCACCAACGTCGACCTTGCGTGCGAAGGGCATGTGGCTGCCGACGAAATCTTCCGGCAGGTGGTCAAAGAACGCAGAATCTGAAACACGCGAGCCATGGTGAACAGAAAACTGGACCGGCAGAAGCGGGGCATTCAAGCCGAGCAGTTGCTGGAAAAAGAAGAATTCGCGCGTGGAAGTCGAGACCGGGTCGGCGTCGTTATCGGCAGTGTCATTGTTCCCACCGTCAAGCGGTCCTCCGGGTGTAAATCCCGACGGGCGTCCTTCAACGAAACCATCTCCGAAATGATCATCGAGCAAGGCTTGAAGTACCTGATCTGCGCGGTTCGCCGCAGAAAGGTCCTGGTTCTCATCGGTAAGGCTGAGGGTCGAAAATCCCGGACCAATGCAGACCTTGAATTCGCACTCGATGGCGTCGCCGCCGCCAGCGGGAACGAGTTTGACATCGACACTGCGTTCCGCCGTGCCGTTACCCTCAAAGATCTCCTTCGGGATGTCCGTGCCGAAGTTGGAGAAGAGAAAGGGATCGATGATAACATCGGGTTGTCCGGGATTTTCGGGATCATCAACAAATGACACCCCGGCGGTCGAGCTGGAATACGTACCCATGATCACGGTGGAACCATCGAGAACCCTGACAAAGCCAACCTGCGTCGGGGGGCCGAAGAACGGGAGTTGGACCTTGTTATCGAATTCGTCTAAGTCGGGCTCGAAATCGATGCTGTCCCCATGCAAAAAGCCGCCGGAAAGGACGACCAGAGCGGACATCAGTATGGTTCGGGTAAGAATGGACGGGAAGAGTTTCATGAGGAATGCGAGAGCCAAACGAGCTCTCCATGTCTTCCCACGCATTTCCTAGCTGCCCGTTAACAACCCCGAACGTATTTTGCCAATCTGACGATTCAGGATTGACCTAAAGGCTTGATTTCGCGGGCCCTCCTATCAGAATTCCACGATGGCGGAGAACAAGACCTCTTCAGACTTTCCGACCACCCGCTGGACGTTGCTCCGTCAGTTGGATGGCGGGGATTCCGCGTGGGAGAAGGCCATGGAGGAAATTTGCCAGAGATACTGGCTTCCGGTTTACGCCTTCCTTCGCCAGCGTGGCGCGAGCCCTGCTGACGCGGAAGACCTCACGCAGTCGTTCTTTGCCAAGCTCATCAAATCCGACAACCTCCGGTCCGTGAGGGAGGGCGAGGGAAAGCTCCGCTCCTATCTTCTTGCGGCCGTGCAAAATGAAAATGTGGACCAGTGGCGAAAGGACCACGCGCAACGCCGCGGCGGTGACGTGTCCGTTATTTCCTTTGAGCAGGACGTGGCCGAGGAACGTTACCATGAATTCGCCTCGACTGATGACACTCCGGACGAAGTTTTCGACCGCGGCTGGTTTACTTCCGTGGTCGAAGAAGCCAAGCGACAACTCCGGCAGTCCTTGAAGAATCGCGGTCGGGAAGAGGCATTCGAAGTGATGGAGAAATACCTCCTCGTGGACGCCCGTGGCGAGGAGGCCGAGGCGACGGCACAAAAGCTGGGCATCACGACGGGATCGTTGCGCGTAACCTTGCATCGATTCCGCGAGAAATTCCGGAGCATCGTGCGCGAACGGTTGGGAGAAACCGTCACAGACGAAAGCGAACTCTCGGCTGAAATGGCTTATTTCTGCCAGCTCGGCTTCGACAACGAGATATTTCCCGATGCGAACGCCGTCTAAGCTTCCGGAATTGGACGGTTTCCACTTCGTCAAACTCGTCGGCATGGGCGGCGGCGGCGCGGTTTGGGAGGCGGAACAAAAGGAACCAAAGCGACGGGTTGCCATCAAATTCCTGCGCTCGGAACACACCCTGCCCATTGAAGCGGGAGGACGAACACTCGAACTCCTCGGTGCGATCTCCGATCACGACGCACAGGAAATGCTCCGCTTCCAGCGCGAAGTCGAGCTTTCTGCACGCCTCGAGCATTCTAACATTGCACGAATTTATCAAAGCGGTGTCACCGCCGAGGGCGTTCCTATTTCGTCATGGAATTCATCGACGGCCAGCCGCTTAACGCCTGGAGCGCGGAGAAAAAACCATCCGTTCGCGAACGGGTTCGCCTTTTGGAACAAATCTGCGCCGGGGTTGCCCATGCCCACCAGAACGGGGTCATTCACCGGGATTTGAAGCCTGGAAACATTCTCGTGACGAGGGACGGCATCCCGAAGGTCGTCGATTTTGGGCTCGCGAAGGCGATGCAGAGCGATCCGGATCCGGCGGGCCTCTCGCGCGTGGACCTTGTTGCTGGAACACCGGCCTACATGAGCCCGGAGCAGGTTTCGGGCGGCTTCGCCTCGGCGGATACACGGACCGATGTGTATTCGTTAGGTGTCGTCGCCTATGAGCTCCTCACTTCAGGCCTTCCTTACGAAACCGGAGTCGGACTCGGGCAGATTGCCACTGGAATCCTCGAGACAGAGCCAAAGCGGCCCTCTCTCACCGAGCGCACGCTCGACCGCGAGATCGATGCGATCCTTTTGAAGGCGCTGAGGAAGAACGTCGCCGACAGATATGAGTCCGCATCCTCCATGCGGAACGATCTCGAGCGTTATCTCGCCGGTTTGCCCCTTGTTGCGCGACCGCCTTCCCTACGCTACGCACTCGGCCGCGCCTACGCGCGCAACCGCCCGCTCTCCTTTGTTATCTTCGGAAGCGTTCTTGCCCTCGCCGCAGCGCTGACCTACACCTTTTATTCCGTCAACACCGCGCGAAAGGAAGAAGCGGCGTCCGCCAAAGAAGCGCTCATGGGTCAGGCTTCGGCTTTGTTTTCCGATGCGAAATCCCGAGCAGCCAACCATGATCTCGCCGGGGCTCGCCGCACACTACGCCGCTCAAGGGAAATCATGGTTCAGCACGGGATGGATCACAAAAAAATCGATTGGGAAACGTTCGCGCTCTCCCTCCACTCCCCGGAGGTCGTGTTTCAACGGACAGAACACCAGAGCGAAATTACCTCCACCTGGACATCCCACGACGGGAGTCGCATTTACTCAACGGGCGTGGATGGGCAGGTTCGATGCCGGAATTTTCCCTCCTTAAGTGAGCTATGGTCTGTTTCACCGACTAAAGGAGAGGTGTTGAGAATCGTGGGTGAATGCGACAACGGTCGCTGTCTAGTTCTGGTTTCGGAGGATGGCCGGTGGAGAAAACTGGACGCCGAGACCGGAGAAGTGAAATTCACGAGCGAACGCGGTCCGCAGTGGAGCATGCTTGCGGGCTCCATTTCTCCTGACGGAAGGACCCTCGCTACGGGGAGCAACGCCGGGCAGGTCCTGGTTTGGAATCTTGAGGTCCCCGGTCAACCGAAACTGATTTTCGACAATGATGCTCAGGCCCTCGATATCGCCTATTCCCCCGACGGAACACGCCTCCTCGTCGGAAGCCGCAGGGCCATCATCCTGCTCGACGCCTCTTCCGGCGAAGTGCTATGGCGATCGGAAACAACCAACACTTGCCCCGCTGTGGAATGGATTGACGACCGGCTCGCCGCCGCCGCGAGCAGCTATCTCGAACTCCTCAACACGAGGGAAAAAAGCAAGACGCTTTGCCTGCCTTCGGGAACCGGTCGGGAAATCACCCGCCTCATCTATGATGCGGAGAACGACAACCTTTACAGTTCCGGACTCGACGGCGAAATCCGAAGCTGGAAAGTCGTCGATGACATCCTGCAGATGGACAGGACGTTCGCGGGAAGTAGCGGTGCGGTAGGTGCACTCGCTCACGGCAGGAATGGACTTCTTCTAGCGGGAGACGAAGGCGGAAGACTCACGGCATGGAGCACGGGTGACGCCCCGCATTTTCGATCCGTCCAGACGAGTCGCGTCAGCCCCGACGGGAGCCAGCTCCTGGGCTTCGCCGGGAGCAATATCTCCATTTTTGATCGGGCCACGAGCCAGCTCCTGCACCGCCTTCGAATTCAAGACTGGCCCTCGGCGGTTTGGTTCTACGGGGACGATATTTACTTCGTTCAGGAGGACTCGCTCTACCGCTGGCACCCTGCGGATACCAAACCGTTAAAAATACCAGGCGTGCCCGTGGGGAAATTCGTCGTCCCTTCGCCCATCGGAGAACGCATGCTCATCTGGACCGAGACCTCTGACGTGCGCTGCTGGCAGCTCGATCCGCCGGCGGAACTCTGGAGCCAGACTTACGAATGGGATAAATCCCCGCGCCTTGTCTGGTCCGAGGACGAAGACACGGTCGTCATCGCCTTTCGCTATGAACCCGCCACGCTCCATGACGCAGCGGATGGCGAACTCATCGGAAAACTCGAGAACGACTCGCGGACGCTCTACACTTTTGCCCCAGAATCCGAGACCGGATACTGGTGGTACGGCGGGGCGGATCGCCAGATCGGCCGGGGCAATTTCGAGATCGGGACCGTCCGCGACGTCCACGTCGGTCATCACGTCGCCAATCTCCGGTGGCTGAAAGCATCAGGATTATTGCTTTGTCAGGGCTTCGAGGGGGAATCCTCGTTACTGGATCCGGAGAGCGGCGAGATTCTCATGCGCATCAGCTCGCGGCGGCCGCGGAGGGCGGGCTACTATCCGCATTTTTCAGCGGACGCACAGGGGGAAGTCCTCCTTTTCCAACCTGATTCCGGGAAGCTGGGAGAACTGCTCGATCTTTCCGGAGTCACGGCTGTCGCTGAGGATTGGCTCGCGGAGCCTCCCCGTGAACTCGACCTCCGGAAGTGGCAGGCGGGGCTCTCGTGGAAGGAACTTCGAAGGCGGGACAGACAGGAGCTATCGACCGCAGAGGAAGAAGTCACCCTCGTCGCCATTCCCGATGATACGGAGAGCATCTCCGCGTCTTTGACGGCGCGACTTCTTGAACGATTGGGGCGCCCGTCACTCGTCACGGGGCTTGTTTCCGACGTGGCGAAGGTCCGCACGAGCAATGGCATGATGGTCTTCATTAACTTCGAGGGGAACGAGATGAAAGACTTCTGCGGGGTGATCTTCAATGAACAGATACCAGTTCTCGAAGAAGCACACGGGGACCTTGCCCAGGCGTTCAAGGGTAAGGAAGTCATCCTCCGCGGAGCCATCGCCACCTATCGCGAGCGCCCGCAAATCGTCCTCCGCACCGGCGAGCAGATCGAGCTGGCGAGGGAACGGGTCCGCGGTGTCGTGGACTAAGAGCGCTTGAGCCTTCCGGGTTCAGCTGGAGAGCTGGATGGATGCAGAAATCAAACGAACGATTCTGGCATCGCCTGCGCTTTCACCAGCCCGCGTGGCTGATTGAGATAGTTGTAGACGATAGTCTCGAGATCGATGCCGACGCTGCGGTAGATGGAGGCAAGGACCGGGTCTCCGAGGAGGGCTGAGCGGTTTTTTATTTCCGGCTGCGGGGCGGTTGGCGCTTGTACTTTTTTCAACGTCGAATGCTATGATGCCTGAACTGATCGATATCCGGCTCAATACGGAGAGCCACCAAAACGGAGTCTCCGCGTTCCACCAAATACACCTCAACTTAAACCAGTCTATGTTCCGCAGAAGGTTTCGCGGACCTTTTCTTCCTCACGCGGTGCTCGTTCCAGGTCCGCAAACTCCTCTCGTTCTGTATAGGGTTCGGACCAGGCCTCCATGAGGCGGTGGAAGACTTTGAAGTTACCTACATAGGCCGCCTGAATCGCTTCCTCGACCCGGTGATTGCGTGGAATAAGAACGGGGTTGGCACTCGACATTTTCTCCACCATCGGCGACCCCAACTCCCGCCACCGCTCTAACCATTCTTTCGCAGCGTCCTGAACATTGAAGAGCTTGAAGAAGCCCTCTGGATTTTCCCCGCTCGCCACACGCGTGAGATGACGGAAGAAGAGTGTGAAATCCACATTCTGTTCGGCGAGAACGGTGAGGCTTTCTTTGGCGAAAGTGAAGGCGTCCTCGTCATCAATTTTCGATCCGAGGCCGAACTTGGGCCGGAAGACCTCGACATACGCGCGCTTGAATTGCGCGGAGAAGTTCTCCAGCGTTGCCTCGGCGAGGGACACAGCCTCGTCCGTGCTTTTTGCAAGGAGAGGAACCAGCGTCTCTGCAAAGCGCGTCAAGTTCCAGAGCCCGATGTTCGGCTGGTTGGCCCAGGCATAACGCCCGCCACGATCAATCGAGCTGAAGACGCACTGCGGGTGAAACTCATCCATGAAAGCGCATGGGCCGTAGTCAATAGTCTCGCCGGAGATCGTCGTGTTGTCGGTGTTCATGACCCCGTGGATGAACCCGAGACCCATCCATTTCGCAATCAAGCGGGCCTGCACCGCGAGCACGTTCTCGAGAAGAGCAAGCGGCACATTCGCTGCCTCCAACGCTCTGGGGAAATGCCGTTTTACCGCATAATCGACGAGACGACGTAAGGAATCAGTGTCCTCTTGCGCTGCAAAAAACTGGAAAGTCCCGATCCGCAGGTGGCTCGCTGCGACGCGGGCAAAGACACCCCCCGGCAGAGCGGTTTCGCGACGCACGCGTTCGCCGGTGAGGACGGCACCGAGGGCCCGGGTCGTTGGAACTCCTAGTGCGGCCATGGCCTCACTGACCAGGTATTCCCGCAAAACCGGCCCCAAAGCGGACTTGCCATCTCCACCTCGTGAAAACGCGGTCCGACCCGAACCCTTCAATTGAATATCGCGGCGCTGGCCGTCCTTCCCGACCACCTCGCCAAGGAGGATGGCCCGGCCATCTCCCAACTGCGGCACGAAACCACCGAACTGATGCCCCGCGTATGCCTGAGCGATCGGCTCGGCTCCCTCCGGCACCGCGTTCCCGGCAAGCACCGCCACACCTTCGGGCGACTCCAGCCAATCGGGATCAATTCCCAGCTCCGCCGCCAGTTCCCGGTTGGCGAGAATCAATTCCGGAGCCGGAACATGCGTCGGCTCGATCCGCTCATAGAAGTGCTCCGGCAATCGGGCGTAAGTATTGTCAAAAGGAATGGGCATCTTGCAATCATCAACATGGGTCGTGCATTTCCAGTCGGCCACTTGGGATACTCCGGCAGGCTCAAAGAAAATCCACTACCTCCTCTTGGAACTCGCTTCTTGTAGAGGCATCGCCTAAGCCTTCGCAGATTGTCCCGCCTCAATGCCGCGTTCAGCCCGGCGAAACGAACATGTTTCTCAGACTTAGGATGTTGTTCGGGCTTCCGTTAACGAATCTGATAGTCTGCACAGATTCGGCGCACATCCCAATACTTGAGTCTAAAGTAGCTCCATGATCTCCAAGACTGAACATCTCAAGCTACGGGCCGTCGACGTGCTGAATAACCGGATCGAACGCCGAATTGTTCCTGTCGGCGACCGACTACCGGACGTGACAGTCCAGACCTTTGACGGGCGGGAATTGCCCATCAGCTCGTACCACAGCAAGAAGCCCCTCCTCCTCGGATTCATGCGGGCCTCGTGGTGTCCATATTGTCGAGCTCAAGTCACGATGCTTGAGGGAATGGCCGACGCCTTCAAGAATATCGGTTGTGAAATCGTGGTTATCAGCCGTGAGACACCGGAAGAATCCACCTTCACCACCGAGAAGTTCACGCTCGTCACCGATCTGACCAACGATTTCGGGCGCCAACTGGGCATGACGTATTTCGCCACCGAAGAAATCACGACAATATACTCCGAACTTGGAATTGATGAGCCGGTCGAGGGCTACTGGGACACCAGCGAATTGAATGTTCCCGCGACATTCATCGTCGATACCGAAGGACGAATTCTCTTCAAGCACGCCAAGCGGGACTACACACAAAGGGCGACGGGTTCGGAGATTATCCGCGAGCTGACCTGCCTCAATCAACGCAGCATCAGCTTTGAATAAGGAGGAGCTGTCTCGGCCGAATTTCTCGCGCAGGCTCTATCGGTTCACCTGGATTCGATAGTACTTCCTCGTTCCCGCCGTTGCATCGATGAACTCGACGGTGTTGCCGTCACCGGCCAACGCCGGACCGAGGTCGATGAATCCACCGAGGTCATCCACGGCCTGCAGTTGATAGGTTCGTCCGAGCTCAGTCTTCACGCTGATGATATAGCCCCCTTCCGAACGCTTGCGAATCTGGACGTCGATGAAACTGGTCGGGCTGTTCGGATCGGTAAGGGCGATGAACTCTTCGAGGTTGCTGCGGCCATCACCGTCCGAATCCACACCCGGATCCCCGCCAGTATCTGACCCGAAGTGCTCCAGCTCGTATTCGTTACTCATGCCGTCGCCATCGATGTCGTTGAATCCGCTGGGGGCGACGACCGTGAAGCAGACTCCGAATTCGCTCGTGTTGCCGTCGGAATCTGTAGCCGTCGCGGTGACGAACGCGCCTTCCGGCTGAGCATCCGCCGTGAAATTGACCATGCCGTCGCCGCTTGCATCGGTCGTGAGTTCTGCGAAACCGAGGAACGTTTCGCCTTCGCCGTTGCCGCTGGGATCGCAGACGGTGTTGGAGAAAAATTCGATGCGGAAGGTTTCACTGGCTTCGCTGTTGAGGCTGGCGGTGATGCTGCCGGTGCTCTCGGCGACGGTAACGACGGGGAAGTTCTGGCCGTCGTTGGCGAGGCCATCCGTGGCGCCATCGTCGGTATCGCCGGGATCGTTTGCGAGGGGAGTAGTTCCCGAGAGAGAAATCCCAAGCGCGCCATTCCCGAAGATGGTATTGCCGAGCACCGTGTTTTTGGTGGATTCCGACCGTTCGAGATCGATGCCATGGTTGCTGTTGAAGGCGATGACGTTTCCAGCCATCGGCACGGTGCCGCCGATGGTGTTGGTGCGCACGTTGTCTCCGTCAGCGCGAATGCCGTTGCGACCATTGGGAATGGCGAGCGTCCCGCCGATGTCAGTGCCGATCTTGTTGTTTTGAATCGATGCTTGTTCCACGGGATTGGCGAATACCGGATCGAGGAGAATCCCGTCGAACAAGTTCCCGGAGATCAGATTGCCGGCACCGGTGAAAGGCAGTCCGATGACCTTGGGCGAGAGGTCGAAGGCTTCCACGCGGATGCCGAAGTCGTTGGGAATGGAGAAGGTGCCGGTCGGGTCGGTGCCGATCTTGTTCCCGATGATCGTGATGTCTTCCCCATCATTGAAATCGAGACGCACGCCATCGCCGTTGTGACCGGAGATGACGTTGCCCTCACCCGGCAAAACACCGCCGAGCACAGCGTCGCGACGCATGACGACACCGAGGCTTCCGCTGGTGGTGGCGCGGGCATTGAGGGCGAGGTTGAGGCCGAGGAAGTTTCCGATGACCCGCACCTCATCGCCAAGATCGATTCCCGGATCGCTGGTAGATTGCCCGGAGATGATGTTGCCCTCGCCGGGCTCGATGCCGCCAATCACGTTGTCGGTGCCATCGGCCTGGATGCCGCCCTCATCGTTCCCCCTGATGCTGCCGTCGGTGCCAAGCCCGATGACGTTTCCTTGAATCACGTTGTCACGGCCAAGCAGTTTCAGGCCGAAGAGGTTGTTGTTGGAGAGGAAGTTTCGTTCGCCTGCGCCCGCTCCGCCAATGAGTGCATTACGACCCAGAAGATTGATGCCATGGCGGTTGTTTTCCTCATCGAATCCGCCATCGGTTCCACCGGAGATCAAACCAATGTGGTTTCCCTGCACGACGGCCCGGTCGCTGTCGCTGTCGATTTCGATTCCATCCCCGCCGTTCGCTGCGATGACGTTGAATTGCCAGAAGGCAGGCCCACCGATTACGGCATCGTCCACATCGTCGAGGAAAATGCCGTCGCCCCCGTTGCCTTGAGCGAGATTCGTATTGGCATTCACGCCCACGGGGCAACCAAAGACCTCCACTCGTTCGAGGTCGTCGCCTATTGCCTGAAGAAGAAGTCCGACGCCAGTCGCCCGGTTCAAAACGAGGCCGCGCAAGGTGACGTCGCTCGAATTCACGACAAGGCAGTTCGTCCGGCCGGTACCGTTGATCTCGAAGACGCCTGCTTCGGCCGAAAAAGCGTCGATGGTGACCGGTTCCGTCACGGCTGGGAGGTCGGTGACCGGATTGAGCGAAGGCACCGTGAAGCCGGCGATGTCGAAGCGGATGACGTCGGCATTGGATGAGGCGTTGGCGTCAAGGATGGCCTGACGCAGTGATCCCGCGCCGGAGTCGTTTGTGTTCGTGACGACGAGGGTTGAGGTGATTAGATCTATATCCGCAGCGTCGTTGTTGTTGGAAGGCTCGAGATCGGTTTCGTCCGCCGTGACCGAAGCGGCAACGGGTGCATTGCCCGGTGTCGATCCCGAAGAAGCTCCGATGATGATCTGGATGGAGGTTCCTGCGGCGAGAGAGGCGATATTCGTTGTCACCACTCCGGCGACATGGGCCGAACCCGCGTTGTCTGAAAAGGAGAAGGTCAGGTTTGACGGCAGGTTGAAGGTGTGGACGACATTGGTCGCCGCACTGGGGCCGTTGTTGGTGATGGTGAGAATGAATGGGATGAAGGCGACATCCGTGAGCGAAGGATCGGGACCGGCCGCAATCGTGGTCAGCAAGTCGATACCCCCAGCGGGCGTTTCGCCGATGGTCGCGGTGTTGTTGGCCGCGTTGCCATCGGCGGGAGCGGTTACGTCGACGGTGAAGTTGAGTGCGGTCGTGTCCAAGACGTCGGCGACCACGGTGACGGTCGCAGTCGCGCCATTTGCCAAGGTCCCCAAATTGGAGGTGATGTCCTGACCATTCAGCGAATTGATGCCCTGTGAGCTTTCGATGGAAACGGGTGCGAGTGAAGCGGGCAAGGTCTCGGTCAAACCGACGTCAGTTGCGGGATCGGGTCCATTGTTGGTCACGGTGAACGTGATGGTCACTTCCGTCCCTGCCGTGGGCGGACTGGGCGAGACGACGCTGGTGATGGAAAGGTCTGCTGATGGCGAAGCGTTGGCGGCGAGGGATTGACGCTCGGTCAGGTTGCCAATGGCGTCGTAAGTGTAGAGGATGTGGGCCCCGTTGGGATAACTCTCCGCGAGCAACTGCCCTGCGGAGTTGTAGGTGTATTCGACGGCATTGGCGGAAGCCATCAAGACCAAGAAGAGGAGAATTGATTTCATTGGTGAGAATTTTGGAAATCGCATTGTGAGTTAGACCAAACCGTGAATTCGGCGCTACTTGTCTTGGAAGTACTCTTGGTAGATGAAGTCGAAGACCTTCTGCTTCTTCTGTTCCCGCCAGCGTTCTGATCTCCGCCCGCCGGAGAAGGTGTCCGCGAGAAGTTCGAAGGCGGCCAAATCGGCTTCATCTTGGAGGTTTGGGGGCGGATCGGGCAATTCTTCCGCTTTTACAAGTCGTCCGTCCAAACCGATGGCAAATGTCTGACTGGTGAAGGTCTGCGCCGCCGCAAAGGTTGAGGCGCGTTTCGGGGGTTTCGGTTTGACTGATGTGTTTCCTGTTACTTCACCGTTCAGAAATGCATTGGGAATAGGCTTGTATTCCGGGTTCTGGATTTCAGGGAAGGAAGACTGTTGTGCGATGTCCCCTGCCTGGACGAGACTGATTGAACGGGGTTCGTCATCTTCATCATCATCCCAGTAGTCATTCCGCTCATCGTTGTCCTCAAATGTGGGAAAGCTTGAAATGGGATCTCCCGCCTGGACAAGATTAATGGATCTCTCACCCTCGTAGTCGTCATCATCTTCCGAGCTATCATTCGAGAACTCCCACATATCGTCGAAGCCAACTTCCAGACCGCTGGGGTCGGTCCGATAGCTCGCCGCTCCCGCCGTGTAGTGATACGGGTTCGCAAAGAGTCCGTTTCGCGCCATGAGGCTGAGGAAGATGGGATCGCGTGAGAGAAAGCGCCCGTTCTCCGGATCGTAGTAACGATGACGCATCTGGATCAGGCTTGCTGCAGCATCGGTGCGGACTCCAAGGCGGCCGACATACTGATAAAATTGCGTATTCGTCCCGTTTTTCTCCAAGAGGCGGCCGTAGGCATCGTAAGCATAGCTGTCAGTGACGGCGCCGGTAGCATCGGTGAGGAAGCGAACGTTTCCAGTCTGGCCGTGGTGATGAAAACGGACGGACGGCGAGCCGGCGGGATCCTCGATTTGATAGAGAATCTCTCCATTGGGTAGAGTGACGTAGAAGCGCTCAAAGTCGGATCCCGTCTTTTCTCCAACGATGGGATTGCTCGCGAGGGCCGCATTGTAGAGATACTCGGTCGTCGATCCACCTTCTGTGCGGGAAGTAATCTGGCCGAGGCCGTCGTAGCGATAGCTGACGAGCGTTCCGTTGTTGACGGAGATGAGGCGGTTGTCGCTGTCCCAGGTGCAGTTGTTTGGCCGCCCACGTTCGTCGTAGGTGAATCCACCGTTGGTGATTTCGCTATTGTCGTTGTAAATGAAAGTCGCGGTGCTCGTGCCGATCGACCCGCTTCCGTCGGCAGGAAATCCCGTGCGCGTGAGGGATGCGAGTTCGTCGGCGGGATTGAAGACGGCATTGATATTGGCCCCGATGTCGTGGCTGATGGAAGCGATCAGTCCTTCGGCGTCGTAGGTGTAGGTCGTGACCCGGCCGTTGGACTTCGTGCACTTGGACATCTGCGTATCGGCATTGTATTCGAAGTCGATCTGGTTCCCCAGGGAATCACTGACGCGTGTGACCTCGCTGCGGGCGTTGTAGGTGTAGGTCACGACGAAGCTGCCGGGATAGGTGGCGGTGACCAGCCGGTTACGGGTGTCGTAGGTGGCCGAAGTGGCGTTTCCGTTGACGGTGGTGCTCGCGAGATTCGACCTCGAGTCGTAAGTGTAAACACATGTCTCGGTCTGACCGCCAAGTTGTCGCGTGGTCTGACTCAGGCGATTCAGGGGATCAAAGGTGAAGGATTGAAGGAGGCCGTCGGAGAAAGTGCGGCTTTGCAACTGACTGTCGGGGAAGTAGGCCAGCGTTTCCGTAATGCCGTCGGGATGAGTGATGGTGTGGAGCCGTCCTCTTGAGTCGTAGGTGCGGGTCTCGCTATGGTTCTGCGGGTCTTCGATGCTTTGCGGACGTCCCATCGACGTGAAACCGAAGTCCCACTCATTGTTTCGAGCGTCCGTGAGTTTTGTGAGTCGGCCATTGCCGTCGTAGTCATAAGTGGTGGTGCCCACCGTCGGTTCTTCGCGCTGGGTAATGCGCCCTTCCCCGTCGTAAACAACTTTCGATACTCGATTCAAACCGTCGGAAAACCGGGTTGGCCGGGAAAAAACGTCGCGTTCGGTCTCGGTTTCGTCGCCGCTGGCGTCAGTGGTCTTGAGAATACGCCCGAGAGGATCGCGCATGAGTTCGACCGTCCGGCCTTCCGGACTGGTTAGCTTTTCGGTCAACTCGGAAGGCGTACGGCTGATTTCCAGCTTCCGGTCCAACTCATCCAGGATGGCGACGACCTGCCGGCGTTCGTCGTACTCGAAATCCACCGAGTTAGTGTCGGGACGAATGACCTGTATCGGTCTTTCGTGGTAATCGTATAAGTATGTTGTCTCCGAGTTGATCGGGTCGGTGATTTTGACGAGCCGGTCGAGAAGGTCGAAGTCGAAAACGTAGTTCTGTTGTTCCGGAGTACCTTCCGCGAAGGTCACGGAGACGAGGTTCGAATTCCCATCGTAAGCGTAGCGCGTGACGATATTTTCCTCGTCGGTGGACGTTTCCAGCCGGTCGAGCGGGTCATAAGTGTAGCTTGTTGCATTGGCGTCCGGGTGGGTTGTCAGCGTCAGCCGGGAGAGGCTGTCGTAGTTGAAAGCGGTGACCCCGGTGTCGGAGTCTGTTACCGAATCGAGGAGGGCCGTGGAACCGTCGTAGGTGAGCGTTGTGACGCCGCTTTCCTCGTTGGTGATGGTCAGCGCTTGTCCGCGGCCATTGTAGGTGGCGGTCACGGTGGCACCGACACGGTCGGCGGCGGTGAGGCGGTTGCCCGCGCTGTCGTAAGTATACTCGCGGAATGTGCCGTCGGCGTAGTCAATGCGAGTGAGGTCGAGAAAGGTGCACTGGACGGACTCGGCAATCTCCGGATTCTGGAACGATTGGGGGGCGGACTCGGTGTAAGTATAAGTCGTGGTGCTTCCCTTGGCGTCCGTCATGGTCGCGACGTGGCCGGTATCTGTTCGATAGGTGAATGTGCCTTTTTCCCCATCGCGATCGGTGTAGCCGAGAAAAACGTCGTTGGGGACGTCCGGCGTGAAAGCCATCACTTCTCCGGTTTCATCCACGAGCGCGGTGAGCATATTGTCGTCGTTGTGAAAGTGACGTCTTTGGCTCCCGTCGGGATAAGTCACGGTCACCAATTTGTCGCCGAGACCGGGAATGCCGTCACCTTGAGCGAAGGTGAAGACTTCGCCGAAGGCGTTGGTCTGTGAGGTGACAGCGCCGATGGTTCCAGTGAAGAAGAGGTCGGGGATCGTCTCGAAAATCTGGGTGTAGGGCGTGTTGCCTTCGGGCATTGTCTTGCCGATCAAGAAGCCATTGGCATCGTAGGCGAAGATGTATTCGCCGTTGATAGGATCGACAATCTTCACGAGGCGAATGCTGCCGTTCAGTTCCGCGTATTCGAAGGTGATCTTGCGCCCGGTGTGGTCGGCGACCTCCGTCAGGAATTTCCGCGCGTCGACGGTGGCGCCGGGCACTTGGGCGTAGGTGTAGTTGAGGGAGCGTCCCAATCCATCGGTGACGGAACTTGGACCTTCGTCGGTCGGGTCGGCCGGAAGCGTGTAAGTCAGTCCGTTGCCATTGCGGTCCTCCATGCGCATGCAGTAGGCGGGTTCGACGATGGAGTCGGCGATGGGGTGTTTCTTGAAGATCCAGACGCGCTGGGTGCCGGGATCTTTCAGATAGTAGTAGTCCGTTGTCTCCTCGACGGTGTATTTCCAGCGTTCCCCAGGCGACAAGGTCCAATCCGTGGCGGGTGGCAGTCGTGTGAAGCTCACGAACTGGCCGAGGCCGAGGTGGAATTGAAGTTGGAAAAAGAATCCGCCGCCGCCGAAATCGATCTTTCGTGCCGCGGGCATATGGCTGCCGGCGAAGTCCCTCGGGAGGTGATTGAAGAATCCGAGGTCGGCCAGTTGCGAACCGTGATAGAGCGAGAATTCAACCGGCGTCGTGGGGCCATTTAGATTGAGCAGTTGCTGGTAGAAGAAGAATTCACGGGTGGCGGTGGAAATGGGGTCTCCGTCGTCGTTGCTCGTGCTCGCGGCGAGTCCTCCATTGGGCTGGTTCGGATTCGGAGAATTGGCCCCGTTGGATTGGGAATTGATGACGTTGTTGTCGCCCGCCGAGAATGAGAGATTGATGTTGTCGAGACAGATCGGGATCTTGCAGGTCTCCTTCGAACCGTCGCTGGTTTTGGTGAAAGTGACCGCGATGTGGGGCTTGCCGTTGTCCTCGAGGATCGATGGCCCCGGGAATGCGGATCCGGAGGGTTTGAAAGCGAAGGGGTCGATCGTAACCTCGTTGGTCGTGCTATTGATGGAGACCCCGTCCACTCCCGTCGAAAATGATCCAGCCACGGTGGAACTCAGTGTTCCGATTACTCCGGAAGAGAAAGGAGAGAGCTTGGTCGGCTGGTTGAAGGAGATTGAATCTGCAAAAAGGGAAGAAGTCGCCAGTGACGCCAAAAGGATCAATGGCATAGCAAAGAAGCGGTGGTACATGGTCAAGCTGTGAGGTTTCCTGGGAGAGCTGGCGATTGCCGAGTGGAGTTTTATCAAATGTAGTCATCCCAGGAAGGAAAAACTGTTCCATTTGTGCGAATTTGCTGTGTCTCAAACCTCGACGGGTTCCGTCTGAACCGGGACGCACATTCTGAGGGAAAGCCCCTTCCACAGGACGGCGAGTTTTTTCCAGTGCGAGAGAATCAGATCCGCCGGATACTCGTCAAAAACGAAATCTCCACGCACCTGGTAACCGGAAAACGGAAGCCAGCCGGTTCCGAAAGAGTGCCAGGCTTGTTCGAGTTCTTTTCCATTTCCTCGCGCCTCCGCAACGGCCGTAGTTCCTCCGGGAATAGTCCGGACATGGAAAGGTTCAGGCGGATTGAGATT
The DNA here is from genome assembly GCA_039192745.1 of Verrucomicrobiota bacterium. Taxonomy (GTDB): domain Bacteria; phylum Verrucomicrobiota; class Verrucomicrobiia; order Verrucomicrobiales; family DEV007; genus JBCCWV01. The sequence continues at coordinate 27,536 of JBCCWV010000045.1, forward strand.
CACAACGGAAGGAGAGACGATGGCGCATTCGTAACGGTAGCGTTCGCTGTGGCCAGTCCAGTCATCAAACCAAATGCCGAAAAACCGCGCTTTCTCTGGCATGGGATATTCCTCTTTTGCCCACGAAAGTAGTTCCCGCCAAGGCTGAATAACACCATCCATCGGGCCGTAATAGCGAAGACAGATCGCCTGAAGTTCAGGCCAATCCTCGATCCGCACCGTGGGCCGCGGGGCGCTGTTCTGCTCAAGCTCCAATCCCGGACGGCTCCGCGCATAGCCGCGAAGAAAGGGAACCGTTCCCTTGGCTTTCCGAAACTCCTGAGGTGACATGCCGTAAATCTTGCGGAAGCCTCGGCCGAAGTTTGATTGGGAAGTAAATCCGCAGATTTGCGCAATCTCTCCGGCCTGCCAAGAGGAGTACCTCAGGTAGGATGCCGCACGTTCCAACCTGAGCCGTGTGATGTGCTTGTTGACCGACTCACCAACGACTGCC
>JBCCWV010000046.1:0-27599 GCA_039192745.1 Verrucomicrobiota bacterium
ATTCGTCCCGCTTACACCCTCGGTGGAGCCGGCGGCGGGATCGCCTACAACAAGGAGGAGTTTGAGGAAATCGTCACCCGCGGCATCGACCAATCACCGGTCGATGAAGTTCTCGTCGAGGAGAGTTTGTTAGGAGGGTAGGAATTCGAAATGGAGGTCATGCGCGACCGCGCGGACAATTGCGTCGTCATCTGCGCGATCGAAAACCTCGACCCCATGGGCGTCCACACGGGCGATTCCATCACCGTTGCGCCCGCTCAAACTCTGACCGACCGCGAATACCAGGTCATGCGCGATGCCAGCTTCGCCGTCATTCGCAAGATCGGCGTCGAAACCGGCGGTTCGAACATCCAGTTTTCCGTCGATCCCAAAACGGGGCGCATGATCGTCATCGAGATGAACCCGCGGGTCTCGCGCTCTTCCGCGCTGGCCTCGAAAGCGACCGGTTTCCCCATCGCAAAAATCGCAGCCAAACTCGCCGTGGGCTACACCCTCGACGAATTGCCCAACGACATCACCAAGGAGACGCCCGCGAGCTTTGAGCCGACCATCGACTACGTGGTCACGAAACTTCCGCGCTTCACTTTCGAGAAATTCGCCGCCGCCAACGACACGCTCACCACGCAAATGAAAAGCGTCGGCGAAGCCATGGCTATTGGGCGCACCTTCAAAGACTCGATGCAGAAAGCCCTGCGTTCCTTGGAAACGGGACGTTTCGGCCTAGGCGGCGACGGCAAAGGCAAGGAATTTCTGCCGCCAGACGAGTTAAAACAAAAGCTGATCGTTCCCAACGCCGAGCGCATTTTCTATGTCCACGAAGCATTCTCGACCGGGATGTCGGTAGATGAGGTTTTCGAACTCACCAACATCGACCCGTGGTTCCTTCGCCAGCTTGAAGACATCGTCATCGCCGAAAAGGAGCTCGCCGATTTGAATGGGGCCGACATACCCTTCCGCGAAGCCAAACGTCACGGCTTCTCCGACCGACAAATCGCCCACCTCACCGGCCGCTCTGAAATCGACATTCGCACGGAACGCAAAGCTGCAGGTGTTGTTCCCACTTATCGCCTAGTCGATACATGCGCCGCAGAGTTCGAGGCGTTTACTCCTTACTACTACTCAACTTACGGCGACGAGAACGAAACAGTCGACAGCGGGAAGAAAAAGGTCATGATCCTCGGCGGCGGTCCCAACCGCATCGGGCAGGGCATCGAATTCGATTACTGCTGCGTCCACGCCGCCTTCGCCCTGCAGGAACTTGGAATCGAGTCCATCATGGTCAACTCGAACCCAGAAACGGTTTCCACCGACTACGACACCAGCGACAAGCTCTACTTCGAACCGCTCACCCTCGAAGACACCCTCAATATGTACGAGCAGGAAAATTGCTGGGGAGCCATCGTCCAATTCGGCGGACAGACCCCACTCAATCTCGCAGCAGATCTCGAAGCCAACGGCGTCAACGTCATCGGCACGAGCCCGAAGAGCATCGAACTCGCCGAAGATCGCGAGTATTTCCGCAACCTTCTCGATAAACTCGGCCTTCAACAGGCACCCAGCGGCACCGCCACCTCCCTCGAATGCGCCCTTGAGGTCGCCGCGAAAATCGGCTATCCCGCACTCATGCGTCCCAGCTTTGTCCTCGGCGGCCGCGCCATGATGATCGTCCATTCCGACGACGAACTTCGTCGCTACATGACCGAAGCGGTGCAGGCCAGTCAGGAGCGTCCCGTTCTCATCGACCGCTTCCTTGATGACGCAACCGAAGTCGATGTCGATTGCATTTCCGACGGCGAAACGAGCGTCGTCGGCGCGATCATGGAACACGTCGAGCAAGCGGGCATCCACAGTGGTGACAGCGCCTGTGTCATTCCCGCATTTACTCTTAGTGACAGCATTAAGGAAGAGATCATGAGCGCGAGCAAAGCGCTGGCCAAAGAGATCGGCGTCCTCGGCCTTATGAACATCCAGTTCGCGGTCAAGGATGAGCAACTTTACGTCATCGAAGTCAATCCCCGCGCCTCGCGCACCGTGCCCTTCGTGAGCAAAGCCATCGGCGTGCCTCTTGCCAAACTCGCGGCAAAGATCATGACGGGCGAGAAGCTCACTGATCTCGGATTTACCAAGGAAGTCATTCCCGAGCACTACTCGGTGAAAGAAGCGGTCTTCCCCTTCATCAAGTTCCCCGGCGTCGATATTGTCCTCGGCCCGGAAATGAAATCGACGGGCGAAGTCATGGGTATCGACAGCGACATGGGTCTAGCTTACGCCAAATCGCAAATGGCCGCCGGATCCACCCTTCCAGACGGTGGCAACGTCTTCATCAGCGTGCGCGACAGCGACAAACCGACCATCGCCGAAATCGCCCGCGGTTTCAGCGACCTTGGCTTCAAGATTTTCTCCACCTCCGGCACCGCCGCTGTCCTTGAGGAAGCAGGTGTCCCCGTGAACAAGCTCTTCAAGCTCGCCGAAGGCCGCCGTCCGAACGTTCTCGACATGATCAAGAACGGCGAGATTCAGTTTATCATCAACACGCCGAGCGGAACCTCCGCCCGCATGGACGAAGTTAAAATCCGCAGCACCGCCGTCGCCGTGCGTATCCCCGTGCAAACGACGCTCCGCGCCGCCCGCGCCTCCATTCTCGGTATCCGCTCACTTCGCGAAAAAGGCTTCGCCGTCAAAGCGCTTCAGGAATTCCATCACTAGAGAAGGCACTTTGCGCTACAACCCGCGGTTTTCTTTATAATCGCAGCCTCGCCTGAATCCTCCTAGATTCTCCACCACCATGGAAGGCGGAATCATCTTTATCTTCATCATTTTCATCGTGATTGCCATCGTCGCGGCGATCTACGGCCACAAAAAGGAGAAAGAACGACAAGCCGCCATCGCCGCATTTGCTTCGGCGAAAGGATTGATGTTCCACCCGGACAAAGTCCGCGGATTCGATCAAGAGTATCCGGAATTCGACTGCCTCAAGCAGGGGAGCCATCGATATGCCTACAATATTCTCGCGGGGAGATGGAAGGAGTTTGAGGTAAAAATATTCGACTACCACTACGAGACCAAATCCACTGACTCGAAAGGCAACACCAAAACTCAGCACCATTATTTCTCCGCGGCGTTTCTCGCCCCTTCATTTCCGCTGCTCCCGCTTAAAATCCGCAAAGAAGGATTCTTCGACCGTATGAGTTCCGCCTTTGGCTTCAATGACATCGATTTCGAATCCGCGGAGTTCAGCCGGAGATTCCACGTCTCCAGCCCTGACAAAAAGTGGGCTTACGACGCCATCCAGCCTCGCACAATGGAGTTGCTCCTCGCGAATCCGGACTACGCCCTGCAGTCCGATCATCAGCGTCTTTGCGTGTGGAAATCGGGCCGGCTCAAGGTTGAAGAAATCGAACTGTATCTTGACCACGGGAAGCGCTTTCTCGACGGTATCCCCGACTTTCGCAAAACCACCCCCGCTTGACTCGAATGGAAATACTCATCCCAATCCTCTTCCTTCTCATTCCAGTCATTTGGGCGATTGGAAACTACAACGCCTTGGTCCGCCTGCGGAATCATTGCGAGGAATCCTGGGCCGACATCGACACCGAACTCAAACGCCGCCACGACCTCATTCCGAATCTCGTCGAGACCGTGAAGGGTTTCGCGAAACATGAGGAGGCACTCTTCAAAAGCGTGACCGAGGCGCGCGCCAAAGCGATGGCGACACATGACTCTCGCAAAGATGTGATGACGGACGAAAACAGGCTCGTTTGGCAGATCGGCAATCTCTTTGCCGTCGCGGAGGACTACCCCGACTTGAAATCGGACCGCCACTTTCTCGAGCTCCAGCGCGAACTCGTGAACACCGAAGACCGTATCCAATCATCACGTCGGTTCTACAATTCGAACGTCCGCGAACTCAATAACCGCGTCGAAATGTTCCCTTCAAGCATCATTGCCAACGCCGGCGGCTTCGAGAAGCAGGATTACTTCGAAATCGACAGCCTGAGCGAGCGGTCAGTGCCGCAAGTATCAGTATGATCAGCCCGTAGAGTGAAGCTCCAGCTTCGCTCCGTCAGCTCACTGACTCACGCCTTCAGTAAAGCGCCCGTTGCTCTCACGGGCACCTCTACACTCTTGCCACCGGCAACCCGATTTGGCCGCCTGGATCATCCCTTCTGATGATTCTCAAGGATACTTCGTCGAGCACCCATCAGCCTCATAACGCTTCTAAGAAAACTCGGCGGACCATATCACGAATCTCAACGCCAACGGCGTTAAAGCCCAAAGCCCAGGGCAAGCCGAAGGTGCCGCCCTGGGAATGGTGATGGAGATCGAGAACCGCAACGCGGTTCAACCGCGTTGCGGTTGATGGCCAATGGTGAATATACCCGGGGTGTCCTCCTCCGTCGGAAACCCCGGGCTTTGGGCTTTAACGCCGTTGGCGTTTCGTCCGAATCATTTGGATTGGTATCGATGAATGCGAAACTGGAGCTTCACTCTACGGCACTCTTGGCCATCTCTTCAACGCGGCCTTCGATCGCGCGTTTCAGAAATTCCCGCTGGTGCCGTGCGATGGGCTTGAGGGAAATCTTTTCGACTTCGTCTTCCTCCAGTTTCACCGTCATCGCATCGAGCGTTTCCTCGAAATCGACTTTCGTGACTTCCGGCCACGGAAGAACACGCATTCCTTTCGGTGCACCGAAGAGCGGAAAGATTTCAATGGCAATCGCATTGACCAGCACGTACGCCCGCCGACTCAGCAACCGTCCCATTTCCAACGAGAGCAGGGCAACTACGAACGGAATCAACGCCCACCACCCTGACCAGAACATCGCCACGCCCTTCGAAGTTTCGTAACGGCCGCTCGTTCCCGCAAAATACATCCAAACCGATAGAAGCAACATGGCCACGCCGAGGGCCAGAAAGAAAGGCGCGCGGGCGGACCGGGTAAACCGGACTTCATTGGGACGACGCTTGGCCACGCCGTCAGGAGTATTTCACCATTTGGACGATGAACTGCGTCCACAGGTAGAAGAGCCCGCGCCACGAATATCGGAAAGTTCCATCGCCGGAAAGCCGGATAAGCCCCTGGTCGAGATTGTGGTTCACCTGCTTCTTCATGTTCGACTCCAAATCGCTTTGCAGCCCTTCTGGATCACGTTTCACAAGGTCCTCGTCGAAGACGGCGTTCTCGATGAGGAATTGATCGTGTGAATTGAGAAGATCGATGAAAGACCCGGCATTGATGACTCGGTTCACGCGTGTATCCGGCGCAAACTTCATCGTGTAGGCAAACGGGTAATTCCACGTCGTCAGTTTCCGTCCGTCCTCGGCTTCCGAACTCACGCTGAAGTATGCGAAAGCGATTCCCTGTTGCTCCGTCAGATAGATCGAGGCCTCAAGTTTCTGCTCCTCATTATAAAACATGCGGACAAACTGGTTCGTGTTGTCCCACTCCCAGCCGCTGTCTTCCACATGTTCGAATCCTTCATCTTCGACATCACGGGTCAATTCATGAAGACCCGGAAAGATGTCCCGATTTGGCGGAAACCGATGGTGCATTTTTTTGTCGAGAGGAAGCCTCAGCTGACGGACTCGGGTGACGAGTTCGATCCACGGAAGAAAAAACCAGAACAAAACCCCGGCCACTCCCCACAATAGCTCCCTCCCTGACAGGAAATAGGCGATCAGAAAGGTCGTCGCCAAGACGCCCACTCCGCCGAGCTTTCGCACAAGCGGCTGGGAAAACGTGCGGCAAGCGAAGGAAAACACCGCCACACCAATAACGAGCAAGGATTCAAACATAACTGCCGGAGGGACCGGAAATTTTAAACAAACCTATTCTGGGCCTCCGATCAAGCTCCAAAGCCATCCGGAAGCCGCAAGACTTTCCCTTCGGGCATCTGGACCAGCGCGAGCGATTGGCGGCAGGTCACGAATTTCGTGACTTCAGACTCATCGGAGAGCTCGAATTCGCACCAGAAACGAGCTCGCTTTGCCTCAGTGACTTTACCCCGAACTAGAATCGTGTCCCCGAGTCGAGCCGGTTTGAGGTAATCGATCTCCGTCCGGACGACCACCGGGTAAACTTGCGTGCTAGCCATCTCCCGGAGATCAAATCCGAGCTTTCCGGCAAGCTTCGTCCGAGCCACCTCGATCATGCGCAGGAAGGCAAGATTGTGGACCACACCACCGACATCGGTGTCGAAGAACATGACTTCGATGGGAATCTCGATCTCTGCGGCGGACATTACGCCACTTCAGCGGCGCAACGGTCCCGGTCAAGAAAATTGGAGTGTTATGAACCTCGGTGAGAGTTCTGGAACGCAGTGGATAGGCAACTACTTGGCGGACCGCGGACGTCCTTCGTCCGCATCCCCCCCGACCGAAGGGAGGCACTTCTTTCGCTTGCGACATCCACCCCGGGAAAGAGTGCGGCGCGATGCGCCAGGGATTGATGCGGGTGTGGACACCAGCGGTCCGTCGCCAATACGCCTTTCTTCCGCGCTCACCCTGCACTATCTTCGGAGATGTTCGAAGTCCGGGACAAGCCGAAGATGGTGCAGCGTGCACTTCTCGTCGGTGTGTACTTCGACAAGAGCGACGAAGCACTGGCAACAAGCCTTTTGGAGGAGTTGCACGAACTCGTGACAACCCTCGGCATCGGCATCGTCGAAAGCATGCTCGTCAAGGTGCGTGGCAAGGAGAATGCGGGATTCCTCACCGGCACGGGGAAGATGGAAGAGATCGTCGAGCACGCAAAAGGGCTCGATTGCGACTGCATCATCTTCGACAACGAACTTTCCCCCAGCCAGCAACGGAACTGGGAACGGGAGGGTGATGTGACCGTCATCGACCGCCAGGAGGTCATTCTCGACATCTTCGCGATGCGCGCGCAGACCAAGGAAGCGCGGCTTCAAGTCGATCTCGCACGCATGCAATACTCCCTCCCCCGCCTCGCGCGCATGTGGGCGCACCTCGACCGTCAGGGAGGCAGCGGCGCAGCGGCTGCACGAGGTGAAGGCGAGAAGCAGATCGAAATCGACCGGCGCCTCGCACGAAAACGTATCGACCGCGTGAAGTCGGAACTCGCAGAAGTCCGGAAACAACGCGAGACACAGCGCAAGGACCGCATGCGCACGCCCGTCCCGCACGCGGCCATCGTCGGTTACACGAACGCCGGAAAATCTTCCCTGCTGAATCGCCTCGCCGACGCCGACGTCCTCGCCGAGGACAAGCTTTTCGCCACCCTCGACACAACAACACGCCGCATCACGCTCCCCGACGGCCAGGCGCTGCTGCTCACCGACACCGTTGGATTCGTCCGTCGTCTCCCCCATGGATTGGTCGAAGCCTTCAAGGCAACTCTGGAAGAAGCCGTTCTCGCGGACTTCCTCATCCACGTTCTCGATGCAAGCGCCGCCGATGTCTATGATCACTACCAGACCACGAAGGACGTTCTCAAGGAATTGGGCGCCGATGAAAAGAAAACGATCGTCGTCCTCAACAAAATCGACAAAATTGAGAACGACCGAGTCCGCCTCCACGAATTGGAAACCCATTTCACCGGAGCCTTTTTTGTTTCCGTGAAAAGCGGTGAAGGCCTTGAAGCGCTTTACCACAAGTGTGGCGAGATGCTCCTCGACCGCGTTGCCCGGCTAAGTCTGCGCATTCCCCAGGCCAGGGCCGATCTCGTTTCGATGCTCCACCGCGAGGGCAAGGTTCTTTCCGAAGACTACGAGGGGAACGACGTGCTCGTCACGGCGATGCTGCCACGGCGTCTCGTGGCACAGGTTCGCCAGTTCGAAGAAAATGAGTCAGAGATAAAAGCCGAAGACCCGAAAAAGAAACTGGTCGATCCCGAATCCGCGGGACAAAGGCTGTAAAATGGCCCGCTTCGGCAGAGGATAGAGTAATCACGCTAAAGCGTGAACTCCAGCCTCGAGGACATCGACCTCACTTGAGGTGATACTCGCCAGAACTTCTTCTGAGCCGAGTCCCGTCACCCTCCCATTCAACTAGTAACGAATTCCAAGCGTGAACTGGAATTGCCCGCTGGAGTCGTTAAACTCGTCGGACTGCACGGGAATACCGTAATCAAGCCGGATCGGGCCCATACGGGTGTAAAGGCGGAGACCGAAACCAACATTGGAATCGACGTGGCCAAAATCGAAGAAGCCATCGGAAACGGTGCCGATGTCAAAGAATCCGGCTAGGCGAGCCTTCCTCAAGCTGAAAATCGGCGTGGTAACTTCGGCGGTCGCGTAGGCGGCCGTCTTTCCTCCCAGCGGCTCGCCGAATTCGTCTTTCGGACTGACTTCGCGGAAGTCAAAGCCGCGAAGGTTGTTGGCGCCACCAAGGAACTTCCGCACAGGCAATGGCACGTCTCCGGAATAGGAATCGATCGTGCTCACGCTTCCGTCGAGGCTAAAGACGGTATCGAAGGGAAGGAGGAAGTATTTGATGCCACTCACATTGAATCCGTAAGTGCTGATGTCGCCGACAGAGACATCAGCGCCAATTTCGAATTTATGCCCCCGGCGAGGAAGAATGAAATCGTCTCGCGTGTCCCAAACATAGGAGAGGCCGACAAGATTTTGGAAATATTCGCCTTCCTCGGATTGAATTTCCTCGGATGCTTCGCTCGCGACACGGAAGACCTCCCACTGCTGCGCTCGGTTCTCAAGCCGTAGGTAAGAGTCATCGGTGATTGGCTTACGGAGGCTGACTGCGGCGCCAATCCGGCGCTGATCATACTGGTCGCTGAGGAAGCGATACTCGTTGTAGTAAGTTTCAAGACCGAGTGCGAGGCGGCGGTCGAGGAACCACGGTTCGGTCCAGTTCATGACGAAGTCGCGGCGTTCCGTGCCGTATTTGAGGCTCATACGGAACTTCTGACCACCACCAGAGAATTTCGGCCAGTCGCGGATGTCGAAGTTCGTCTGCACGATGTCGATGAATCCAACAAGGTTGTCGATCGAGCTGAAGCCCGCACCGAAGTTCACCGTGCCGGTCGGCTTTTCCCGAAGAGTGATGTTCACATCCTTGTGCCCGGGAACGCCAGTGTCGGCCAGGTTCAGTTCAACCCGTTCGAAGTAACCAAGCCCACGAAGCTTCGCTTCGCTCTCTTCTACCTTGAGCGTGTTCAGTTCATCACCGGGGAGAATGGTCAACTCGCGACGAATGACCTTGTCCTTTGTGCGGTCGTTACCGTTGATGTTGACGAGTTCCACGTAGGACTTCTCGCCTTCGTAAAGCATGTATTCGATGTCGAGAACGGTCTCTCCCGCCGAAGTCAGGCGCGGCGTGGCACGAGCGTCGGCATATCCTTTCGCCCCGTAGTAGTCGCGAAGCATTTTAAGGTCGGCTTTGACCGCCGCTCCATTGTAGATCGCGTTGGGCGCCTGCTGAAGATATCCTTCCAATTCGATGGCGTCGAAGGTGACGACCCCGGAAACCGTGACATCCCGGACAGAAAATTGCGGCCCTTCGTCGATGGCCAGAACAAGGTTCACTTTCTCGTCACTGACGCGCTCTTGACGAACATCCACGACCTTCGCATTCAAGTATCCGGCGTCTTTATACCTGTCTTCGACTTGAATGATGTCGTCCGAGAGAACGCGGTTGTTGATGCGGCCCGATTCGCGGAAAGGGCGCCAAAATTTGCGCTCACGAGTTCCCAGCCCGTCGGCGAGTTCTTCAGAAGTAAACACCGTATTCCCTTCGAAGAACAATTCGTTCAAATACGTCCGTGCTCCCTCATCGATTTGGAAGGTCAGATCGGAAAGTCCCGTTCCCGGATTTTGCTCGGTAGAATAGTTAACGATGACGTCGGAAAATCCTTTGTCCTGATAGATCTCAAGAATCTTCAGTCGCGCTTCCTCAATGCGGGCGTCATCAAAGCCCGAGCCAATGAGTAGCTCCGTTTCCTTCCGCAACTTTCGATCCGTCACCGCGTCGTTGCCGAGGAAGCTCACGCGACCAAGCGAACCACGCGTCTTGACGAGAATGATCAGTTTGATGCCGCCGCTGAAGCTCTCGGTGAACATGCGGACGTTTTCGACATCGCCACTGTCGTAGAGGTTTTTGATGTCCTGCTCGATGACGGCCGAGTCGAACTGGTCGCCGACCTTGGTGCTCACATTGGCACGAATGCGCTCTTCGGAGACTGACGCGGCCCCGTCATACTGAATATCAATGGCGCGGACTGTCTGCCCTTCCTGAGCGAAAGCAGCCGTCGCAAAGACAGCGTAAATCAGGGCGAGGAAGCAGCGCACGGCGGATGAATTCGATTGGGTCAAGCGAGAGAAGCGTTGAGGCATGCTGGCAGCAGGATTAAGGCCGGATTCCGGAATGTGGCAATCGAATTTCAGCAAGTTGGTGAATTGTGAGTTTTTGATAAAGATCGACTTTGAAAGACGTCTAAATCTAGCCGGGGGAACCAAAGCGTCCGCGCTCCCCCTTGTAAAGCCTATATAATCGCGCCGTACGAGAATTTAACAAGGATTTACAGGGCCGAATCCAGGTGGCAATTTGGTTAAATTCCCTTAAATTTCAACGATTTCCGTCCTCTAGCCGACATCCCGTGAGCGAAAACTTCTATACCGAGACCACCGAAGCCCCCGAAACGGACTTCGATATTTCCCTCCGCCCGCCCGTTTTGACCGAATTTTGCGGTCAGGAAAAGGTGAAAGAACGACTCCTCCTCATGATCGAGGCGGCCAAGCAGCGGGGCGACGTTCTGGGACACAATCTCCTCTCAGGTCCGCCCGGATTGGGTAAGACCACGCTCGCCCACATCATCGCCTCCGCCATGGACTCGGGCCTTCATTGCACGAGCGGACCGCAAATCGAAAAAGCCGGCGACCTCGCGGGCATACTAACGAATTTACAAAAAGGTGACGTCCTCTTCATCGACGAGATCCATCGCCTGCACCCGACCATCGAAGAATACCTCTATCCGGCGATGGAGGACTTCAAACTCGACATCATCATCGATCAGGGACCAAACGCGCGTAGCATCCAGCTCAACCTGCCCAAGTTCACCCTCATCGGCGCGACAACGCGTGCAGGCATGTTGACCGCGCCGTTGCGATCACGCTTCACGATATCGAATCGACTCGACTACTACGCTCCGGAAGAATTGACAACGATCGTCGAACGGTCCGCAGGCTTGCTCGACGTTGAGATCGAAACCGGTGGCGCCTTCGAAATTGCTTCGCGTTCCCGAGGCACACCGCGCGTTGCCAACTCGCTTCTGCGATGGGCTCGCGACTACGCGCAAGTAAAAGCCAACGGATTAATCAACGCCGAGGTCGCCGACCGTGCGCTGGAGATGATCGACATCGACTCCGACGGCCTCGATGAAATGGACAAGCGAATCCTCGAATCAATCATCTACAAGTTCGATGGAGGCCCCGTCGGCCTCAGTTCCCTGGCCGTCGCGGTCGGCGAAGACGCCAGCACCATTGAGGAGGTTTACGAGCCCTATCTCATCATGCAGGGCATGCTCAGCCGGACTCCCCGCGGGCGAGTCGCCATGCAGAAGGCTTTCGATAAGCTGGGTATCGTGCGCTCCGAGGAGGCAAAAAAGGGGGATCAAGGCGAGTTGTTCAAACCTTAGGCGATTGGCTGCTTTTACCGCTTCTGATGGAGCGCCTCAGCCTCTCGACTTCGCCCGGACGAGCGTTGCCAGCTCCGACAAATCGCGATCAAGGATGGAACCGCGAATAGCTTCGAACGACTTCGCGGCCTGATCAATCGCCTTTTCCGCGAACTCCACACGGTCCGCTTCGAGACAACGCGTAACGTACGGTTCAACGAGCCGGTAGAATAGTTCGCCGCCGGCCTTGCTACGGAGGCGGACCATGGATTTGAGGAACGACTCATGCGCTTCCTCCCACTTTGCTTCCTCGATCTTCACCATCACCTGCTCGGCCGCGACGTCGATGACGAGGTCGTAGCGTTTCGAACGGTTTTCCCGCATGAGTTGATCAATCGCTTCTTCGAATTGCTCCGTTTTTCCGGATTCGTCGAGGAGAGCGAGCACGCGCTTTTGTCCGCGGAAGGCGAGGTCCTTTTGACGCGAAAAGGCCTTTGTCCAATCGCTCCAGAAATCCATTCGCACCTCGGCATTCGCCTTCGAAGCGGCAAGAAATTCAGCCTCGGCATCCCAAGCCCAAACAAAGGTCGGCGCCTCTCGCCGGGCGAGAACATAGAGATCACGCGTGAAGTCTTCCCCTGGATTCAACGCCGCCCATCCTAACAAAGCGCTCACTTTCGCACGCGTCGCCTCAGAGACATCGTTTCGGTTGAGAAACTCGCACTCCGAATCGGTCAGCTTTCTCCACGTCTGCGGGTCATACGCCCGGCCCACGGGATAGCGCTCGGAGCGGAACTTCGCGAGATCGAAGGCCCAGTCGCCATAGGTTTGCAGATACCCCAGCCACGCGTGCGCCCCGGAAACGCCCTGCCCGAGAAAGATAATGGAGGGAATCCCCTTCGCCTTTGCGGTGTGCGACGTGTAGTAGGCCTGATCCACACAAAGCCCGCCTTTGTTCTGAATCGTGAAAACGCGATAAGGTCCATGCGGCCAGACATAGTCGCTGCCGCTGAGCCGCGTCTGCGCATACGGAATCATCATGAACAGATCTTCCAGTGCACGCGTGCTGCGAATTTTGATGCGCTGCACATGGGCCAGCTCTTCCAGCGGGACCGGCGTGTCCACGACGAACTTAAGTTCCTGCGGCCCGAGCCGTTTCGGGTCGAGTTCAAGCCGGCCTTCGCGTGCCGAGTTTACAAAAAACGCAAACCGTTCCTCAACCGGGGTCTCGTCATGAAGCACGTCAGCTTTATCCACGAAGGAGTGCGGCCAACCCGTCGGAAACGGCTGATCAAAAACCAGCGCAAAGGCGATCGCGAGTGCCGCATACTCGCGCGTTGCTTCCGCATCGGCAGCGAACAATCGGCAAAGGATTTCTGCGGCTTTCGTCCTGTCATCGTGAGGTGAAAGGGACTCGAGAAAACGCGACTCAAGTCCATCGGAGAGCGCGACGGCGGAAAACGTTTCCGCTGCATTGACGTCTGCGAAAAACGAACCTGCTTCCGGCGCATCAGGGAAAAGCGAAAGCCATTCCAAGTGCCGCACCCATGGGACAAAGTGGCGATTCGCGAAAGCCTTGGAAGTTCCCAGCTTGCGATGGATTTCAAGTAACTGCGCATGTATCGCCTCGCGCTCGGCGGGCCACTGGCTCGCATCAGGGTGATCCTTCCACCACTGCATGTGTGCTTCCTTCGACCAAGCACCAACCTTCGTGCTTCCTTGCGCAATACCCAAGATGGGAAAGAGCGCGAAAACCACCACAAAAAATGCGATCAGAAAACGCATGGGGACATTGAACCAATAACGGGCTTAAACGTCAATCTTGCTGTGCCTCGATTCGCGGCGCATCATAGTGACGTGAAACTCCCGGCAGGCATCATGCTGATCACCCTCTTCATGGCGGCTGTCTGCGGCGGTGATGAAAGAGAAAAGGATCGTCCCGTCGAACTGGTTCTCGATGTCGAACTGATCGAAGAGACGAAGGCTCCATCTGCAAAAGAAGTTCGACCCTACCGGCGCGCGCTCGCCACCTCGCGCTACCGCGTGGTGAAGGTGAAGAAAGGCCAATTTGAAGGAAAGGAGATTACGGTCGCTCGCTGGGTCGTCTGGGAGGGCAAGGAAGTGCGACGTCCGAAGGTTGATAAAACCTCTCCACGCGAACTTAGTCTGTTGAAACTTTCCGACAGCCGCGAGTTCCGAAACGACTATCTCGTCGATGAAATCGGCGACAAGAACGCCGTCATCTATCTCGAAGCCGCCCGGCCGAACGATCCAAAGAAGACCGATGAGGGCGATTCTGAGAAAAAGAGCTGATCCCATCAAGTTGAGCGCCGAAGACAAACTTGGCTAGTTGCCGGGAATTTTCTGTCAGAAGCGCGGCGGCCTTCATCGGAAAGCCCACACCAGGAGGGGCTTGTGCGGTTCAAACCGGGAAACAACCCCTTGCTTGAAAGTTTTAAAATATTTGTTAAGTTACCTTAATTTCTCGGATTTCTTCGAGATCGCCAAACCAGTCATCCGCCATGATCGAATTCGCGAACTTCTTCGAAAAACTGGGCGATCCCCAGTTCCTGCAGCTCCTGCTCGAGCCACTTTCCATCTACGGCGTCCTCTTCGGACTCGTCGGATTCGTTTTCGCTTTCCTGTTCAAGGAACGCAAGACGCAACTCGCGGCCTTGATGCTCATCATCGTCTCGGCCCTCTCGGTCATTCCCTACACGCAATTTCGGAAAAAAGCGGACATGGAGTCCGCCGCTTTCGCAAAATCTGAGATGGTGCTTGTCGAAGAGCATCACACTCGCCTGCTCGAAAACCAATGGATCTACTTTGCAGTCGCCGGTCTCGCTTCACTGACGTTACTGATGGGCGCACACAAGGGCACGCCTGGACTACTCATGGGAGGCGCAACGGCCATCGTGGGAGTAGGAGCCGTCTTCTTCAGCATGTGGCTTTACCTGAAAAGCGAATCCATCAATAATCCGGAGCTACGCTATTCGGAAAGCGAAGTGGCCAAAGCCGACAACGAAAATATAGTCCGACCCTTAAATCGCGTCGCCGGGAATACAGGGCAGTAGTTGGATCAAGACAACAGGTGGATCGTGACCTCCGAGCACGATGGATTTTGATACACGCAAAGCGCGGAAGACATTCGCGGGACGGGCAACGAAATTTGGGGGCGCGTTATATTGAGGAATTGTTCGCTACGCCCGGTGGTTCTGGCATCGCACCCGGAGGGTACAATCCACCTTGGCGAGCATTTTCCGAATGGGTGTTCCCAAGCGATGGCTTACTTGCTCACGAGGACGTGAATGAATTTCCGCGCGTCAGCCATCGAGATGGTCAACTCGTAGAGGACCGTGGTCGGCGTGGGATTGGTCGCGGTGGCAGTCCCCTCACCGAGAGGAACCCAATTCACGAGATCGTCGCTCTGCTCGATGGTGTAGGTGATGTCACCCGGCGTCAGTAGCTGGCGATACTGAATGGTAAGGTTGCCGCCAGAAGCGCTCACCGTTGGAAGTCCTTCCTGGCCGGAATTCGCTCTGTTAAAGTCCGTGCCATGGCCAATCTCGACGAGATTGAGAATCCGGTCATTGTCGTCGTCGTCGAGAAGATTGATCCCGCCACTTGGCGCGAGGAAAAGACCGCTCGCATCCGATTGCAGGAGGTAAACCGAGCCATCAGAGAAAACCGCACCGGGCACGGCGGCTCCAATCGCCACGTTGGAGAAAGCTCCACTCACGCTTCCGGTAACGGCAAAAAGATCGATACGCTGGAGACAATGCGCCGTGCCAAAGACGGTATCTATCGCCGAGACATCGACGTTCAGTGTTCCTCCGGTGGTCAGATTTCCGGTCACGCTCACCACACTCGCACCGCCGACATCAAGCACAAATTGGGTCGCCGTGGCCGCTGACATGAGGGCGTTTCCTCCAACATTGATCGTCGCATTGCTGCCATTGATGACGACGGCATTATTGGATCCGCCATCGACATCAAGATTGCCCGTGATGTCGAGCGTGGCGCTTCCGGCAATTGTCAGCGTGTCCTGCGCGCTGCCCTCACGCATATCGAGGTTGGCACCTATATTCAGCGTGCCGTCGGTCAGCGCATAAGAGCTGGGATTCGAACTACCACCGCCCATGTTCAAGTTTCGTTCGACGTTGACGAAAGTATTCGTTCCCGTCTGTGTGAAGCTTGCGAAGCCGTCATTGAAATTCAGGTCCGTATTCGACGCGCCGTTGGCAGCATCACCGACGTTGAGGATGGTCGTGCCGTCGATGTCCATTATCATGACAGTGCCACTGGCCGGATCACTCGCTGCGCCACCTCCTGTTCCGGATTGACCAAGGACAAAGTTCGAAGCCAGTTGGTTGAAGGTCCCGCCGGTCATGGTGAATGCCCCGGTGCCGCCGCGGCCGATTTCCGAATTCTGAATAGGAACCGTCACCGTCGACGTTCCGCCCATGGTGAAGGAACCACTGGTTCCGTAGTCGTCCTGAGCCTCGCCGCCGACCGTGAAGCGGCCTCCGCCTAGGGTAAGCACCTGCGAACCGGAAAGGGTCATCACACCGCTCGAGCCGCCGTTCGGGGACGTGGGATCCGCCGCTCCCTGGTTCCCCTCACTACCGAGGACAAGTTGGTTGACGAAGATAGGTCCGCCCGTTCCATCGGCAATGAACTCACCGTGCGCATAGTTCGGACCATCGGCGACCCCCATACCAATAATCATGTCCCCGCTTGTCGTGAGCAGCCCATCCAGGGTGTGGGTAATGGGGTTTACGGCGGTTCCCGCGCCCGCGTCCTGCGCGACTGCGAAACGTTGAACTTCGATGGAACCGGAAACATTGAGCGCATTAGCATTACCGGCCTCCTCGGTATTGATCTGCATTTGCGCGTTGTTGACCGCACTGTCCTGGTTTCCAGCGGTGAGACCTTCGATCACGCTTCCCTGCACGGTGAGCGTGCCGGAGCGAAGATTGTAAGTGCCGCCTTCCGTATCCAAACCACCAAATCTCAAGTCGCCTTCAACAAGGACAGCTGTCGCATCCGAAACACCTAGGATACCCTGATTCACCGTCGCCTGCGCCCCACCCCCGATGGTCAGGTGAGGGTCCGAAGTCGCATTCGAAACATTCAGCTGACTTCCGCCGTTGATGTTCAAGCCGGCAGCGGTAGACCCGCCATCCGTGGAAAACGAAGTGTCGCTGTCTCGCGTCACCGTGGATCCATTGTTGATGATGGCGAGACCCGGCCCGGTTCCAAAGCCGCCACCAGTGCGCGAAACCGCGAGTTCGTTCATGTTCCCCGAAGTCGGCGTGACCACTTGCCAACCGGCATTCGCGGTAACATTCGCCGGATTCAAAATCGTGCCGACGGGCGCCACTAAATAAGGAATCTCCGTCGCCGCGGTCGTGATGCCCGATGCCTGTGCGGGAACGATGTTGGTAATGCCATCGGAGGCCAGCCAATTTGCATCGACGTCCCAATCACCGTTTCCTGCAATCCACGTCGCGGAGTCGGAAGTGCTTCCCGTGCCAAATCCAGCATCGACATCGACGAGCGCACCGGAGTTGACGGTCACGGAATTCGTCGCGGTGAGCGGAGCCATGGTGAGGTCGGTGGGAACTCGCAGGCCAAGCTTGCCGCCTGAAAACTGACTGAAATTCGTCACCGTGCGCGCGCCGGGGTCGCCGCCCAGAGCAAACTCGCCGCCGTCGAAGAGCAACACATCCGCCTGCCCCCCGCCACCGATCGAGATGGTGGAATTCGCGACTACTATTCCCCCGCCGCTGGCGTTGTCGACTTGCAGCGTGCCGGTGCCACCGTTGTTGCCAAATCGCAGCGTCCCGTTCGAGATGAAGGTCCCGCCACCCGCGAGAAGAAAGCTTCCCCCGTCGTCATCGCCGCGGCGACCGATATCGACCTGACCAGAAGAAACAAAGAGACCGCCTTCCATGACGATCTCGCTGTTCTCCGCCCCGTTTTGGTCCGAAATGATGAGCGCACCCGTGTCGATGACGCCATCGCTAACCGTGAAGAACCCAATGGCATTCAGCCCGGTGTAAAATGTGCCGGTGTTCGTGATCGTCCTACCCGTGGCGTGAAAATACTCGCCGGGGAACCCCGTGGAATCGCCGGTGCGAAAGCTTTGCGTCGTGATGTCGCCGGTGACGTTGAGAAAACCGCCGCCGACATACAGTTGCGCATTCGCGACCCCGATATTGTCTTCGATCACCTCGCCAGAAACATTGAGCGTGCCGCCGCGCAACCGATAGATCCCGCCGCTGTCGATGTAGCGAAGGTCATCACTGAGGTTCACGGTCCCTCCGGTTTGAATAACCGTAGGCGTGCTGCCGGGAAGACCGAGAATCATCTCGTTCGTCCCTGTGACGTTTAATGTCCCCGCACTGATCTCGACGCTTGCGGCGTCCGCTCCGGTCGTCGGCGCGAGGCGAAGATCCGAGTTTCGGGTGATCGTGGCGGACCCATCACTGAAAATTGCCGTCAACGGATCCGTGGAAAACGCCGCAACCGACTCCGCTTGCAGATCATTTCCCACGACAGTGGCCGACCAGTTGGGATCGGAAATCGTGAAGTTGTTCCCACCGGTCAGAGTTCCCGCCGAAATGATGTTGAACGTCGCACCGGCCGATCCCGTGCCGTCCGGTGAAACGCCTCCCTGCCAATTGGAGGTGTCCGCGTTGACCCAGGTGTCCGTCCCGCCAATCCACAACGCCGGTCCACCACCCGTTCCACCGCCAGCGAGAAAATCCACGACCGGGGACCCGGAAATACTCGCTGTGCCAAAGACCTGGAGTGGTGTGCTGAACGGAGTGATGCGCAAGTTTCCGCCGGTGACATTGAGTGTGTCGACCTCACGGAGGACGCCCCCAAGAAACTCCAGCGTCGCCCCGGAGTTCAGATTCAAGGTGCTCGCTCCTCCGCGGTCTTCCAGATTGAGACTGATGGTCATCGTCGAGCCGTTGTTCAAAGTCACCGATGAAGAAGCGTTGTTCGTGTATCGAAGTTCCGCCGTGGACCACGTGCCGCCGTTCATCGTGAGCGACGAATTCCCGTCATTCATGTTCGTGTCCGCGGTTCCATTATCAAAGGAGCCGCCATTGACGATGACCGTGGACACGCTGTTCGCATCGCCCTGGCCAATGATGAAGTTCTGGTTGGCTCCGACGATGCTTCCACTCTCCAGAGTAAAAGTCGCCATGGCATTGTTGGCAGTGCCGACTTCGAAGCGTCCGCCACTGTAATTCAGGACAGGCGTCGTCGTGCCGTTGCCCATAACCATGATGCCATTGCCGCCACCCGAGTTACCGAGTTGAATAGCCTCACCTGCAATATTGTTGGTGGCAGTGATCGTGCCGTCGATGAAATTGAAAGTGCCCGTCGTCGATCCGCTGCCCGCATTAAGAGCGCGGAAGGTGAAGTCACCTCCTGTCATGTTCACCGTCGCGCCGTTGGAAACATCGAGAATGCGCGCCTCTTCACCCGTTTGCGTAATCTCAGCGGTCAAGCCCGCGCCAATCTCCGCATCATCCGCGAGAGCAGGTTCTGCGGGCGACCAGTTACCTGCATTTGACCAATCACTGTCACCGGGAGCAAGATCGTTAAAGATGGATTGCGCGAGTGCTGGCGTTGACACGCTGAGGGCCGCGAGGGCGCCGAGGAGTGGAGCGGGGATTTTCCTCAAAGCAAAGGGGGTAAGGGTTTAGCGAAAAGAGTAGCGGAAATTCTCGGCGATAACAGGGATTTCCTTCGTCTAATAACCCCACTCTGTGCCGCAACCGCTCTATTCCTCGACCAAAATACGCAACATCAGGCGATGCGGCGGACCCGGAAGAGCCAAGGATAGCTCCATGAGCGTGGTGCTGGCCGTCGATCCTGACTGGTCGACGGACGCCGTCGGCACGCCCGGCGCGGGAGTCCAAATCACCCCGTCGATTGATTGCTGGACGGTGTAAGTCTTCGCTCCGGGGCTGTCGAGAACACGAAATTGAATCGTCACGCTGGAGCCGTCACTGCTAATCGTCGGCAAGCCTTCGCGACCGGAATTCGGGTCGTTTCGATCCGAATCAAAAGCGTCTTCTAACAAATTAACAATAAAGTCGCCGTCATCGTCATCAAGCGGTCCGCTCACGGAAACGAGAGCGATATCGTTTCCGTCCGGTCCGAAAGCGTAATCAATCGTGTAATCCATCGCCGCGCCGGTCGTCGTAGTCGTGAGCACCGCGTCCTGCGGCAAGCCCGCGAAGACGCCGGATGCCCCCACCTTGGTCGCCGTGGCGTTCAAATCGAAGAGAACAATGTTCACAGGAGTGCCGGAGAGGGCGGAGAGATCGACATCGAGGACGGCGTTGTTCAGGGAAAGCTGGTCCTCGCGGGCACGGGCGGGATTGTCGATACCGTCGCCGACGTTGATCTTCGAAACTCCCGTCGCATCCGCCGTGAAGCTGATGCCGATCGAACCGTCGAGGAGCATGTCGTCGTCGATTTGGATGGTAGCGGCGCTTCCGAGAACATTGAAAACGTTGTTCGTTCCATCCAGGCCATCGAAGTCTCGGGAGACATCAAGCGAAGCCGCTCCGTCGATAGTGACGGTGTCCGTCCCGTTGCCACTGCGAAAATCGAAATTCTCGCCGACCTGCACCGTGGAATTGCCCTGGAGCGAGAAAGAACTCGGGTTACTGCTCCCGGACCCAAGGTTGATATTGCGTTCGATGACGAGGTTGGCTGCGCCGGATTGCGTCCAATCGGCGTTCCCCTCATTGAAATTGAGATCAGAATTTAAGGGCCCGTCATCGCCGTCGCCGACAGTGATAGTGCCGCCGGAGAAGGCAACGATACCCGAGGCCGGGTCGCTTCCGCTGCCAATCCCGGCGCCGGATTGGCCGAGCACGAAGTTGCTGGTTTTCTGCACAAAAGTCCCCCCGCTCATGGTAAACGTGCCGTTGCCGCCGCGGCCCACTTCCGTGTTCGAGCCACTAACGGAAACCGCCACGGAATCGCCCATGGTGAACGAGCCCGCCGTTCCCACATCGTCGTTGTTTTCGCCGGCAATGGAGAGTCGCCCTCCGATCACATCGAGTGTTTGTGATCCTGACAAGGTCACCACACCCGACGACCCGCCGCTCACCGAACCGATGTTTGCCGCGCCGGGATTCCCCTGACTGCCAATGATCATCTGATTCGCAATGATCGGACCACCCGTGCCATCGGCGATCAACTCGCCGTGGGCATAAGTGCTCCCGTCAATCAATCCCATGCCGACAACGAGATCGCCGCTCGTGGTGAGAGGATTCATCACGGTGTGGGTAACGGGACTTCCCGGCATGCCCGCGCCATCGGCCTCCGCGACGGAGAAACGCTGCACTTCGATCGTGCCGCCGACGCTAAGTGCATTCACGTCTCCGGCTTGTTCGGTATTGATCTGCATTTGCGCGCTATTCACCGACGGATTCGGAGAACCGGGGATCTCGCCTTCGACGATACTTCCGCCGATGCTCAAGGTCCCGGAGTTCAAGTTGTAAGTCCCGCCATCGGGTCCACTACCGCCAAACTTCAAATCGCCATCCACCGTCACCGCGTCGGCGAGAGTTGTTCCGATCGTCCCCTGGTTGATAACTCCCAAGTCATCGCCTCCGATGAGCAAACACGGATCGCCGCCCGCATCGGTAACGAAGAGCTGCGTGCCACCGCTGAGATCAAGCCCTGCCGCATCCGATCCGCCCGCGGGAGAAATTGCGAGATCCGTGTCACGATTGACCGTCACCCCCGTGGATATAATCGCGAGGGCGGGTCCCACCCCGATCTGCGAACCGGTGCGACGCACGGCAAGTTCGTTCATGTTTCCGGAAGGGTTGATCACGGACCAGCCGGCGTTTGGCGTGAGGTTAGCGGGATTGAGAATCGTGCCGACGGTGCCGGTGAGGAAAGTGTATTCGTCGTTTGTTTGAATGAACCCGGCACCGTTCGCGGGAATGACATTTGTCACGAAATCATCGGCCAGCCAGTTCGCGGCACTTGTGTCCCAAACGCCATTTCCGGCGATCCATGAAACGGAATCCACCACCGAGCCCGCGCCAAAGCCTGCCTGCACATCCACCTGCGCGCCCGGATCGACGGTCGTTGTGCCGGAGACGTTCAATGATATGAATGTCAGGGACGATGGAACGCGCAGGACCAGAACACCTCCGGAATTCTGCGAAAAATTCGAGATGTTCCGCGTGCCGGGATCGCCGCCAAGGACAAAGGTTCCACCATTCTGCAGGAAGACATCGCCGCGGGTCCCGGTCGTGATGTTGCCGTTGGCAACAAACGTGCCGCCCCCGGAGGAGTTATCGACCTGAACAGTGCCATGGCCGCCGTTGTTGCCGAATCGGAGCGTGGCATTCGCGTTGAAGGTGCCGCCGCTGGCAATGAGGAAACTACCCCCAGCATCATTTCCACGCCGACCGATGTCGATGGTGCCGTTCGCATTGAAAACACCTCCGGCGACCTCCAGTTCGCTATTTTGCGCATCGCCGTTCTCTGAAAGAATGGTCGCTCCGGCGTTGACCGTGCCGCCTCCGACCGTGAACAACCCGATGTCATTGAGCCCGGTGTAAAATGTGCCGGTGTTCGTCAGGGTCTTACCCGAAGGCAGAAAGTAAATACCGGGAAACCCCGCCGTGTTCCCCGTGCGGAAGCTCTGAGTCGTGATGTTTCCGCCAACGATCAGGTTGCCACCTTCGATATACAGCTGCGCATTCGTCACCGCCGTCGAATCCTCCACGATATCGCCGGTGACATTCAAAGTTCCGCCACGAAGAAAGTAAGTGCCGCCAGTATCGAGATAGCGCAGGTCGTCGTTCAACGTCACGTTACCCCCGGTTTGCGTGACTGTTCCCGCCCCACCGGGAACACCGATGATCATTTCGTTCGCGCCCGGAACCAACAGCGTTCCCATATTGATTTCCACGCCGGCGGCATCGGTTCCCGCAGCGGAACCGAGAACAAGATCCATGCTTCTCGACACGACGTCGCCCGGTCCATTGAAGAACGCGGTGAGCGGATCAGTGACGAATCCGGCCTGGGAAACGATGGCAAGGCTGTTGCCGTTTTGCGTCGTGGACCAGTCGGGATCATTGATGAAGAAATTGTTTCCTCCTGTCATGGAGCTGGCGTTGATGACATTGAAGCTCGCGCCCGCGCCGACATTGCCATCGGGCGAAACGAGTCCTTCCCACTTCGCGAGTTCATTCGGCCCCCACACGTCGGTCCCGCCAATCCAGCGCGTCAGTCCTGCGCCAGCGCCGGACTGAGGGAACAATTCCAGCTCAGGCGTTCCCGTGATTGTTGCGGAGCCCGCCACCGAGAGTGGTTGACTGAAAGTGCCAATGCGGAGTTTCCCGCCGCCGACGACGAGCGCGTCCACATCGCGGTTCGTCCCGCCGCGGATTTCGAACGTGCCCCCCTGCAAGTTCAGCTCACTCGTTCCGGCGCGATCATTGATGTCCTGCACGGTGAGCAATCCACCCGTGACATTGACGTGAGAATCGGAATTCCCGCCGAGATTGTTCTGCAAATTAAGGACATCAGTGCGGAACTCGCCGCCGGAGACATTGAGCGTGGAGTTTCCGTTATTCATGTTCGTGTCTCCCGCGCCTGTATCTACGAGTCCACCCATGATGTTCGCCGTCGAGGTCGTGTTGTTATTCCGCTGGCCGATGATGAAATTCTGGTTATTCGTCGCCGTGACCGTGCCGTTGAAGAGATTGAAGACAGCCGATTGCACCCCGCGCCCGGTGATGTCTGCATTACTCGTGGAAAGCTCGAAACGTCCGCTCGCGTAGTTCAAGACCGGACTCGCCGTGCTGCCGATGTCGCCCATGTTGAAAACCGCCGTGCCGAAGGTGTTCGTCGTCTCTCCCTCGCCCGAAATGTGCACGGCCTGATTATTGTTTACAATCGCCGTGCCTCCGCTGGCGGCGGAATTGGTGACATTGTCAGTGACCGTGATGGTACCGTCGAGAAAGTTGAAGGTCGCGACCGAACCGTTGTCTTTCGCCACAAGTCGAAGAGACCGGCAAACCAAATCGCCTCCAGTCATCGTCACCGTGTCGTCGCCAGTCCGCCCGAGATAGATGACACGCGCTATTTCACCGGGTTGCGTAATCTCGACGTCGAAGCTACCGGCGGCCAGGCTTTCGATGATGACATCATTTTCCACGCCGTCATCGTCGATCGGTTCTCCGGCCACCCAATTCGCCGTTGTCGACCAGTCGAGTCCGATCCCCGCATTGTTCCAAGTTCGCTGCGCGTGGGACGCGAGGGGGAAAAACAAGCAAAAAACAAATACGGGAAGACAGCGAGCGAACGCCTCAGCGGGGACTTTCATCAATTGGGGGGATTACGCTGAAAATAGCGAAACCACTTTCAAAGGAACAGCAAAAAGAGCGGGAATGCCTTCCTTATCACGACGCAGCTATAGGGAAAATCTTTCGATTACTTCACCCGACGACGCATTGCGACTCCAAACACGGCGAGTAGAAGGAGAAATCCTGCGTGCGGTTCGGGTATCGCGAGGAGACCAATATCGTTCCCATCTCCGAGTGCGGTGGAGAACAGGTAAAAACTCCCGTCGGCGAAAGTCGCGACCTCTTCGCCGTCGATGAATCCATTGAACTGACCGGTCTGCATACCATCGATCTCCAGCAGCAAAAGGTCGCCAAGCGTCGCTGCCGACTCTGTTGTGTCGAAGAGGATACTTAGCAAGGGATCATCCAGAATAGCGTCCCCCATGATCGCGAGCGAGGAAACACCATCATCTTCAATTTGAAACTCCACCGTCGCTTCGCTGTCGGCGAGAAAGTCGTTCCCGACTTCTATACCGGCTCCGCCGCCAAGCACGCGCAACAGATTGTCAGTGCCCTCGTTTTGCATGTCGAGATCGTTGCCGATGGTGATGTCACCTCCTTCAAAGATCACGCTGTCCGAACCGTCTCCGATGCGGTAGTCCATGTTGTTTCCAACAATCAGAAATCCCCCGGTGATTCGCACTATCGAGGAATTCGCCCCGTTGCCGAGATTAAAATTGTCCTCCACCTCAACGCGACCGCTGTTCTGCGTGAAAAAGCTTGTCCCTTCGTTCATATTGAAATCAGACAGGACTGCGTCGCTGCTGACGCCCACGATGAGCAAGCCGTCGTTGACCGTCACCGCGCCTTGGCTCTCAGGCGCTTGAGCGATTACGAAATTCTGGCCCTGCTGTGCGAAGGTTCCGCTGTTAACGACCAGGTCGCCCATCCCCCCGCGGCCAATCTCCGTGTTCGCGTTCATGACATTGACCGTCGGATTGTCCAGGCCGGTCCCGAGTTCGAAATAGCCTTCGGTCCCGGCATCGTCACCATTGATTTCGAATCCACCAACGTTCAGCCGTCCACTAGTCACATTCACCTGCGAGCCGCCTCGGACGTAGAATTCGCCGGTTGTCGAGCCGTTTTGCGCAACCTGCAGATCGTTGGCGTTAATCGTGCCAGCGTCAACGATCATGCGGCCCGTGACTCCGCTGGAGGTATCCGTCCCCGCACCCACCGCAAACGTGCCCGTGGTTGTGATGTCATTTCTGGAACGAAACTGGCCGTCTCCCAGCTCACCAACAGAAAACCGCTGAACGGTGATGGTCGCGTTAGGATCCGTCATGACGAGAGGATTCAATTCCTGAATGATTCCATCGGGATCAACAATCCCGCGCTCTATATGCAACTGCGCCTGATCGACCCCGGGCGAAGTTTCGATGATATCCCCATCGACAGTCAATGTGCCCTCACCGAGAATATACACCCCGCCTCTCGAGCCGCCATCGGGTCCGAAGACGACATCGCCCCTCACTATCACATCTGCGACGTCCTGAATCACCTGACCTTCCTCACGGCCACCAATCCGAAGATCACCATTTACCGTGAAAGAATTGACATCAAAAACTTCAAGCACAGACGCGTTGGCGCCAATCTGCGCGGCGATATGCAGGTCATCGCCTGGATTCGCACCCGCCACGATATCGTCTACGCCGAACCCAAAAATCGACGCTAGTGCTGGCACCGCTCGAATTTCCGAAAGCGCGCGCATTTGAAAAGTCTGAGTGTCCGGATTCAGGACCTCCCAATTCGTCGGGTCAGCAGCAATGACCGAACCACCCGTCAAATCAAAGCCCGTCGGCGCGGAAGTTTGGAGGACATCAAAAACGGTGCCGGTGGAGATCAACCCCTGATTCTCCGGCGACCGATCTAACCAGTTGCTGTCGTCAGGATTCACCGTATCCCACACACCGCTACCTCCGCTCCAATCAGAAAACGAACCTCCAATACCTCCCTCAATAGGCTGTATATCCAAAGAAAGCGTACTGTTTATCGACTCCAACGAGTCCTCGCCAACACTAAGAGTCCGCAAACTACTTCCCCCAGATCCCACACCGAAACGAATCAATGACGGCGCACTCACAGAAAAACCGTCAACACTACGTTCGAAAGCACCATCGCGACCGGTCAGTTCAAGCGTGCCTCCATTGAGATTCAGCTCACTAAGCCCGTTCCTGTCCTGAAAGCTACTGTGCACTCGCAGGGTTCCTCCGCTGTTGATAATAATCTGATTCATTCGCGCCGCGTTGTTCGAATTGACGAAATTGCGAACGTCTACAACCCCATTGGCATCAATCGTGAGAAGCGAATTCGCGTTGTTCGTGCGGAAATCCAGATTTGTCATGAGCAATGCAGGCGAAGATCCACCCCCGATTGTCGCACTGGCAAATCCGGTTGCGCCCGACGATTGCCCGAGGACAACGTTGCTTCCAGTCGCTTGGATAGTCCCACTGTTGAGATCGAGGGTCGCGTTCACACCATTGGCCGCACCGATATCGAAACGTCCTCCACGATAATCAACCAGCGGTGTGGTGACCCCGTTGCCCACTTCGAACCTCGCGACTCCACCCGGAACTGCTCCGACTTCAATCGCCTGTCCGGTGTTTGCCGTTTCATTGATCGTCAGCGTGCCATCAGTCAAAGTCACCGTCGCGTTTCCAGGAGGAGAAACATTGGTCCCGCCATCGCTGTCGGTTCCAGTTCGCAAGGAGTTGGCGGAAAGCGCGGCGAAATCGAGGAGCTGCAGGCTTCCATTCGCATTGGTGACTCCTGTTGTCTGGTCGCCAACATAGATATCACCAAGGACGCCCTGGACGGCATCATCCAGAACAACACTGAATCCACTGTTGATGATCGCATCGTCTCCAGCACCCGGAATTACGTCATTTGGGGAACCTCCCAACCCGGCCCAGTTCAAAGGTTCAAGCCAGAAATTGTTCCCGCCCCCGCCGTCAAAGACAACAGAGTCCTGCGCGTGCGCGGAAACCAAACCAAACAGAAGTGATGCAATTGCCAGCCGTCTAACCATGAAAAATAGGGGATTTTTCTTTGTTCTAACAAACTCATATTGCCAATGGCAAGAAAAAAAGGTCGGTTCTGGCTCAAGCGGGCCGTATGGTTCCGAGAATTTTTATGCCCAACGTCAACGAATTTGCGAAGCAGATCCTTGGGTCAACTGATCTTACGCACAAACTTTCGCCGCCAACCGGGGGTGTCACGTTCGAACCCAAAACAAAGGAGACGGCTCCCGACGAACCCGCCCGGTCCGCGGACTTGACGTTCAAGCGACTCAGCAATGCGCAATTGCCCGCTCTTCCGGAGCTGGTGAACGAGGAACGTCGCGGGGAGTTGTTGCACTTCTTCGCCAACCACGAATTGCTGGCGACTGAACTCATGGCGCTCGCCTTGGTGAAGTTTCCCGATGCGCCGGTCGCGTTTCGCCGTGGATTGCTCAACACGCTGCTTGAAGAACAACGCCACACGAAATGGTATCTCGCGCGGATGAAGGAATGCGGAATTGCCTTCGGCGACCTGCCGGTCAATCGCTATTTCTGGGACGCCGTCGCGCCCATGGAAACTCCGCTCGATTACGTGAC